>JAQVGK010000134.1 GCA_028696755.1 Bacteroidales bacterium
GTTGTCGAGGTCGCCATCTGCTTTTTTTAATAATTGATATTCATCTGGAATAACAAGCTCTGTAAGATCAGATTTTTTTTCAGTTTCCTTTTTGTCATTCCCGCCACAAGCAGCGAGAAGCATAAGTGGGATTATGTAAATTATTATTCTTTTCATGGTGGTTTACATTTGTGTTTGTTATTCGCCAATTATTTTAACCATTACTTTTTTTCTGCGTTTACCATCAAACTCGCCATAGAAAATTTGTTCCCACGGGCCAAAATCGAGTTTTCCTCCAGTAATTGCAACAACAACTTCGCGACCCATGATGGTTCGTTTTAAATGAGCATCTCCATTATCTTCGTATGTGTTATGGCGATACCTGTCGTGTGGTTTCTCGGGTGCAAGTTCTTCGAGCCACTCTTCAAAATCCTGATGTAAACCAGGCTCATCATCGTTAATAAAAACGCTGGCTGTAATATGCATAGCATTTACAAGGCAAAGCCCTTCCTGAATTCCGCTTTCGCGTAAGCATTCGATTACATCAGGAGTAATATTTACAAACTGTCTGCGCTGTGGTATGTCGAACCATAATATTTTTCTGAATGATTTCATAATTTCAAATGTTTAGATTACAAAAGTAATAACATAATAACGAAAATCAAATTCAATAGTAGATAGTTGTATGAGATTTGTGTTTTTTTAATCTGATTGAAGGCGAAAACATTTAAAGCCAAATTCTGGACACATAGAGACAACTCAAAATTTGTTTGAGGTCGCAGATTGCGACCTCAAAGTCTCAAATTCCTGATTGTTTAAAAGAGTATCTAATATCAGTTGGTCCTTTGTCTTGTAGCATATAGATAGTTTTTTGATATTACGAGTCCCTACCCAAAAAACTTTTAGGCACAATGCGAAGAAGACAGGTAGTACTATGTAAAACAAAGTTAACTTGTCGCTAGCTTACTTCGGCTTCATTTCGACGCCGCTCAATGCATCGCGCTCAGCACAAGTCGCTCGCTCAAAGTTTTTTTTAACGCGAATTAACGAATTTTTACGAATCAAAGCTCATCGAGATGAAGTGCGATGTGTTGAGCTGAGGTTGGTGAGATCTGCGAACCATCGAAATAAGCATGGCCGAACTGAAGCTAGATTATGATTAAAAATCATCAGCGTTGATTTTTAACCCGTTCGTGTAAATTCGTAAATTCGCGTTCAGTTTTAATAGGCGTCAGCAAAAATGCAAAAGCAAATATAGCTATGCAAATACAACATTTATTGGGTAGAAATTGTAATTTGTTAAATCATTGATAGGCAGTTAGTTATGAAATTACCTTCGGTGCGCCGCACTTAGCTGGGTCGAATTGAAGGCTAAAGCCGTTCTGTTATTGGTTGGCTAAAACCGCTGTCCTTTAATGATTAAAAAGAAATCAATTTCCAAACGTTAAAAAATGTTAAAATTTTAATATAAAAATTTTGTTTTGCAATCAAAATATTACTTTTGCAGCCGTTAGAGATTACTACAATGAAGTTATAATTTATTCCCACGGTTTACAGGGGTCTTTATAAAGACAAATACAGTGAGTGTGATATAATCCAACAATTGGATTGTGTGTGTTAATTATTTATTTCAACAAAAATGAGTTTTATTAAATCATATTTTTCAGGTTATAATAAGCCCGGAGGAATCAAAGAATTGCTAATTTTAGCTTTACCAATGGTAATATCTACCGCTGCTGATGGCGTTATGACATTTACCGACAGATTTTTTATGGCACAGCTTGGTCCTGAACAGATGAATGCTGTAATGGGAGGTGGAATAGGAGTGCAGGTGCTAATATTTTTCTTTATCGGATTGCTTGGTTATTCTACAGCATTGGTTGCTCAATATTTTGGAGCAGGCGAAAAGAGCAACGCATCAAAAACATTATCTCAGGCAACAATTGTGGCATTACTTGCATGGCCTGTTATCCTTTTATTAAAACCACTTTCGGTTCAGTTTTTCGAGTTTATGAAAATCCCAGAGGTGCAACTTGGTTATCAGATTGAGTATTTTAATGTTTTGGTTTGGGGATCTGTTCTTGCACTACTTCGTCATACTCTTAGCTGCTACTTTTCGGGAATCGGAAAAACTGGAATTGTAATGAGAGCGACCATTGCAGCAATGATAATCAACGTTGTATTGGATTATATTTTAATCTTTGGGCATTTTGGAATAGAACCAATGGGAATACGAGGCGCTGCAATTGCAAGTATTGCCGGATCGGCTGGTGCCGTTATAATGCTATTGATTGCTTATTTCAAAAAATCTAATTTAAAAGAGTTTGAGGTAGCATCATCATTCAAATTTGAGCCTGCCATAATGAAAAAGCTTTTTAAGTTTGGATATCCTGCTGGCATAGAATTATTTTTAAACTTCTTTGCATTTTTTATAATGATATCATTATTCCATGCACAAGGAGATATTGCAGCAACAGCCTCAACAATAATGTTTAACTGGGATTTGGTGTCGTTTATTCCTTTACTTGGAATAGAAATAGCAGTTACCAGCCTGGTTGGTAGATATATGGGGGCCGAACGGCCTCAGGTTGCACATCGAGCAGCAATAAGTGGCGTGAAAACTGGGATTTTCTATTCGATTATAATTTTAATCCTCTTTGTTTTTATTCCCGAAATTCTCGTTAGAGTTTTTGCTCCCGAAGGATTTTCTTCAACTTTCGAAGCCGCAGTTCCAGTTGCATCGAATATGATTAGAATAGCGTCACTGTATGTTCTTGCCGAGGCTGTTATGGTTGCTTTGGTTGGAGCACTTAGAGGTGCAGGCGATACATTTTTTACAATGATGGCTTCTGTTTTGGCTCACTGGCTTTTTGTGCCAATTCTTTACATCTCTTTAAATGTTTTTAACCTTTCGGTTGAATGGAGTTGGTTTTTGCTTGTTGTATTTTTCCTCTCATTCTGCTCTGTTCTTTATTTTAGATTCAAGAGTGGGAAATGGAAGAATATTAAGGTGATTGGGTGAGATTTTAATCGTTTATATTTATTAACATCCACCTTTTGCTCTGTTCATCATCGGTTTTACATCTGTCGCAGGTGCAGCTTCATCTTGTTTGATGAGATTTCTGTAGTTCCATCTCATTTTTTCCTCATTAAAATAATTTAAAGCTGGATCTTTAGTCTCTGACCATTGAAGATACATTTCAGGATTTCCTGCTAAAACTTTTACATTTTCAATTCCCATTGAGCTGTACATCATTAGGTATAAAGATGCATCTGATTGAGACTCGGCACAGATTATAATTTGTTTTTCGCTGTTTCGCAACTCTTTTAAAACATTTTTTTCGAAAGCAGATTCCGCCGGGTGATTTATCGCATTTTTAATATGAGCCTTTTTAAAGTTTTCAGCAGATCTTAAATCAACAATTAAAACATTATCTCCTTGCGATTTAAGCAATTTGTTGAAGTCGTAAAATTCAATCACAAAATCTTCCGAGTTAATCTTAGCTTGGACTTCTGAATTTGAAACCTTCCATGATTTGGTTTTATTAGTAATAAATCCAAGCGTTAACGCTCCGATTATCAACAGAAAAAATATTAGTGAGCCGTTGAATAACTGATTATTTCTCATTTTGATATTTTTATATTATTTTTAATCTTTACCATCGTAATTGATTTTGCATAAATTAGCTCCTTGCTCCATGCCCCATGCCCCATGCCGTTATGCAAAACTTCAATTATATTCATTTTTTTCTATCTATAGAGTCATTTAGCATCCGCCTTTAACTGGCTTTACTGTGTTACCACTATCGGTGGGAACCTCTCCGCCACTATGCTTACGTTTGTTTACTTCACCATCCTTAAAAAACTTACGTGCAAATTCGATAAAACGAACATCGCTCATTAGTCTTATGTCTTTAGTTTCACTTTCCTGTAAATCGCCGAATATTACGTCGAAGAAATTATTCAAACCTCCTTCAAGAACAAAATAATCGCCCATACCAGCACGTGTGGTTAAAAACCAAGCGATTTCTGCCTCTTGCGCTCCATTTGAATAGAAAAGTGTTCTATTTTTATCAGTTTTTAACATTTCGGCACTTGTTTTTGATAGTATTTGCTCGGCAGGAATATTAATTGCTCCCGGTAAATGAAACTCTGCGTATTCTTCAGCAGTTCTTACATCAACGAGCAGAAAATCATCTGTATCATGAATGATAGCATAAGCAACTTGTTGAGGCTTAATCAATCTTGATTCATCCTGTATTTTCGTAGTCATATCCGATTTTGACAATTCATGAAGATATGTTTTTTTCTGTGCTGGTAAAGCAACTGCAATAATTGCTAAAGTAAACAAGAAGAAAAGCGAATATTTAACATTTAGCTGCTGTGTATTTAATAAATCTTTAAACCGTTTCGATTTGTTTTCGATATGCTGAGTGAAAATAAAAGCTCCAACCGCCATGCAAATCAATGCAAAAAGAAACCATTTTTGCGACATTCCGAGACTATCAAAAACGAAAACATTACCAAGGTTTTTAGCATTGTAAAGTGGCTCGAAAACGTCGAAGAAATATCCAAAAATAAAAACGCCAATAAAAATTCCCGCTACGAAAACAATTGCATCGATTTTTCCAATTACGGCAGCAGCAATACTTGTTCCGGGGCAAAATCCACCTAGAATGAATCCGAATCCCATAATAACACCACCAATTATTGCCGACCAAAGGTAAAGAGGATTTACATAAACAAAACTCATGTCGATCCAGCCAAAATAGCTAAAAAAGAAAACGCCAATTGCAGCGGTAATACCTGCTGTGAAAAACACTTTAAGAACAACAAAGTCGTATCCATAAAAAACTCCTGCTAGTTTGCGAGAGGAAGAAAATCCAGCCTGTTCCAGAATAAAACCAAAGCCTATTCCGATCAGGAAAGCGAAGAAAAAGTTTAGATCTCCGCTAATAATATTTTGAGGTAATAATGGTCCCATAGTTTTAATCTTTTAAATCCATAATTTTCTAAAGAAATACGCAATCACATAGCCAGTTCCGAAGATTGCCATCATTGTGAGAAAGCCTCCTGCCGAGAAAACAGCCATCCCGCTCAAAGCAGCTCCAGATGTACACCCTCGCCCAAACTGAGAACCAAGTCCAAAGAACAATCCACCTGTTAAAGCCAAAATTAATCTAGTAATATTTTTTATGCGTGGCCCTTTGTCTATTTTCCAAGTCAATCTATTTGATAAAAACCCAGACAAAAAAGCGCCAACCATTAAGCCTATCACCTCAAAAAATAACCATGATTTTATTGGATTTCCTTCGGTTTTAAAGAATGCCGAAATGTTTTGGGCATCTTTGCTTACTGTATGAGTTGCTGCGATGACTGTGCTTTTTACTGCTCCACTGGCACCTAGGCCACGTCCGGTTATTAAAATTGTGGTAAGAAGTAATAACCCAAGCAAAAATCCAGCTAAATATGGATTCATGTATGGTTTTTGAACTTTGCTACTTTCGGTACTCATTTTATATCGTTTTTTATTAGACTTTTAATTAACAACCACCTTTTGGAGCAGGCTTCTTAGGAGCGTCGCCAGTTGCTGCAGCCTGTTGTCCCGATTTTACCAATGGGAAATTGTAAATATCATCTTTTTTAAAGAATCTGCCAGGCATTCCTTGCTCACTAATAATGCTATACATGTACGCATTTGCACCACCAATAATATTTTTTGCATCGTAACCAAGCAATCTAAGGTACATGATCACGAAACTCGAATGGTTACCACCATAACAGTCAACAATAATAGTTTTGTCTGTTGGCAAGGTGTTTAGGAATTCGGATTTTTTAAGCGATTTCTTAGGTTCATAATTTACTGCGCCAGGAATATGTCCGTTTTTATAAATGTCTTCGGGCCAGTAAGATATTATATAATATGAACTAGGATTATTTATTACTTCGTCGATTGTGACAAAGTTTTCACCAATTTTTTCGGATAAAACTATTTCGAGCCTGTATTTAAGAATGTCGTAAGGTTCCGAAAACTCAGTCATAAGCACTGGGAATTTGCCAGCTGGATTTTTTGCAGTATTTGTTGTGTCTAATTTATCAATAAGCAAATCAGAAATGTTCTTGAGTCGATAATTTAATGCAATTACAGAATCCCAAGCACTTAATCCATATTTCATTGGAAAAACATTATCGTAACCTAAATATCTTATTCCAGTTGCACAAAATGCAGAAGCATGTCCCGAATTACACACAATTACAATAGTGTCGAAAGATTTTGCATTGATAGAATTCGTAAAATACTTAACCAAACTATCAGGTCGAACATTTACCGAGTTAGCGATATGTCCCGAGTCGAAATCTGGAGTCATTCTAATGTCGATTACAAGATAGTTCTTGGTTAAGCCATTGTATACTTCTGGTGCAGAAACAAAAAACGGGAAATCTTTACTGTTGACAAGATCACCGTTTGTTTCCATATATTCAATGAGCTTGTCAAAGCCATCAGATTTTTCTACTTGAGACTTTTTTTCATTACCGCAACTCGCAAAAAATATTGCAAGAATAAATAATAATATGGTGTATTGTTTTTTCATGGAGCTATTATTTTTCTTCTGTGTCGGTTTTTGTTTCAGTTTTTTTCTCATCTTTCTTTTCTTCTTCATCTTCTTCAAGGTCTTCCCAACCAGTAATCATTGCTTTGATGTTAGAAGTAGGAGTATGGCCTGTTGTTGTAAGATAAATATGTGCAACAATAAAAGCAATAAGCAAAAACGCTCCGATTGTGTGAAGCAAAGCAACTGGTTCAACAGAGCCAAAATTTAGTGAATAGATTTCTCCTCCCATTGGGTAGCGGTAAAACATGTATAAAATACCAGTAAGAACCATTAATGGAATTAAAACTATCTTTAATCCAAGATATGTGAGACGCTGTAATGGGTTTAGTTTTGTTAAGATTGTTTTTCGCGTAGGGTGAGGAGCATTTTTGAAAATCCCAGTAATATAATATGCTGCCTGCGCTTTTAGATTTTTTACTGTAGGAATGTATTGCCTCCATTCGCCTGTAGTAAAATGCCAGAAAATTGCAAAAACAACAAGAATAATGAGTGAAATCGCAGAAAAATTGTGCACATTAACTGCTGTTTCGTAACCAAAAATCTCGTATGCTCCGTTTACCTCAAAACCTGTTAGAGCCAAGGTGAAAATAAGTAATGATTGAGTCCAGTGCCAAAATCTTTCAAAACCTTTATAAATATATGCTTTTTTCATAATCCGAATTTCTTAGTTTGATTTTTTACTTTTTCTATTTCTGCGAAAGCCAGCTAAAACTCTTAAAGATGCATGTCCGAAAACCCCACCTAATGAAAGTAGCACGAAAAGAATGCCGACTGTGTTTAATGTTTTGTTATAAGTAGTTCCTGGAACATAAACCCCTGGTATATTTTTCATTCTCGAATTTTCTCTGTTATGACAATCTGTACAGGTTAGTGCTTGTTCCGATTTTGAAACCATGTGACTAACTGGTAGATACATTCTTGTTGGAATAAATCCATATTCACCACTATAAGGCATCCCAACATATGCCATCCCTTTTCCGAGTGCAATATCCCAATCCAGATCTTTCCATAATGCGCCTTGACCAACAGTATCAGCCCAAAGTTTTGCCTGAAGCAGATTTTTATACTTCAAATCATAAGGTTGTTTACCTCTATGGACTTTAACCGGAACAATTTTGGAATGAGGATCATCGTATGAACCAAATAAAGTGTTGATATTAACAGTGTCGGTAGTGATTTTATCGGTTATTAAATGGTGATCTGCAGTTCCATTAAACCATACATACTCTGGTTCTACATTTGTAGCCCAACGAAAATCTCCTTTTTCCGAAAGATAAATGTCATTTCCAGCCGAATCTTTAATCGTATAAGGCATACCATCTTGGCGACGGCCAGCAGTTGACCAGTCCCAATACATTTTCGTAGGATTTACTTTGGCATAATGTGGTATGTGACAGGTGCGACAATCAACTTTTACAGTATGCTCATTCAACTTGCTCTCTTTATGAGGATATTTGTCATGGCAATCGGTACATGATGCGCGATTTGTATTTGTTGAAGAAACTGCATAATATTTTCCCTTCATTACATGATTTTCGGCGGTATGGCAATCAACACATTCCATATTCAATCCATCCTTTGCCATGTGCACGTCAACATTTTTGTCGCAATCGAGCAAAGCCATTTCTAAATCTCCATGCTTGATATTATTTCCACCTGCACTCATAAAATGGCAA
>JAQVGK010000135.1 GCA_028696755.1 Bacteroidales bacterium
ACTTACCCGATGGAGCTTTGCCATAGGTAACCATTCTATTTTTAAATGCTGCAAGAGTTTCTTTGCCTCTACGTTGTCTTATTGTTTTCATAAGTCTAATTAGTTTTAGTTTTTACTTCTTGTTTCAAAACATCCATATTGCTTTCAATATACTTTCTTACTGCGGGTGTGCTCATTGCATTATTGTAAATGTAAAGCAGATAGACAGCAGGCACATTTGCCATCGCAGTGCCTTTGTATTTGCCGTAGGGCATTGGGCTTTTATCTTCTAGTTCGAACATAAGTTAGCTTTTAGGTTTATAATCTTCTAACGGGCATGATTTAGGGATATCGACATGAATACGACCTTTGATTACGCTTGTATGTCGTAGTAGAGTTTCATTTGTTAAATTACAGATAAGTACATAGTCTGTATTGCCATCTCGCTCAATAAATTCCTTACTGTTTTTACAGTCCGAGCATAGCTCAATTATCGTTTCTATTTTTTTCATTTTGCTCTGGTTTATTTTGTTTTTACTATAAATTTATAACCTCAAATATGTGTAAGATGCCTTTTGTTCCACATATTTCTTTGTTAGGGTGCATTTAAAAATAATGCACATCACTAACTTTTAATTTCTCAACGGCATTGAGTGTTTGCTTTGATTTTAACAACAAATTATCCCAATAACAAATCAAATCATTTTTAGCCTCTTTAAATGTTGTATAATTCTTTTCGTATAGATGAAGGTTTTTATTAGTCTTGAATATAATTGCTTCATCGAAATTTATTACATATTTTTCTCCCATTGTTTTTGTTATTATATCTCCTTGCCTTTTTGAGTTTCAACAGCTCCACCAAAGCAATGCCCAATAAATTTTTTGGTAAAATCTACCGAATCAAATTTCTCGTAAAATGCGTCTCGCCATTCAATATTATCAAAATCAACTTCAGCTTTTAACTCGAACGTACCGGCTCTAGTTATAATCGCCACTAAAGGCCTTGTTTCGTTTCTTTTATAAACAATTACCTGCCGTTCTTGCAGTGTTATTATTTTAGCAAAATTCTGTTCCATGTTATGCCTCCTTATCTTTTATTTGTTTCAACTCAGTCAAATGATATCCAATTGATCTAAACAAGTCAATCGATCTCTGACAAATACGAATTTCGGAAGGCTTTTTTTTCTTCTTTAAATCATACTCTAAATCAGCAGTAATTTCCTTCATATGCGTAATTAGCTTGTCAAGCCCAATAATTTCATTTTTATCCATTTTACTCACCTTAATTGTTATCAACTATACCGGCTTTCTCAGCAATTGCCAAAGCTGCGCTGCCGTTTTTATTATTTACCACTATGTTAAGTACCTGGGCTTTTACTTTAAAGCCCTCGATAATTACTTTACCAGCTTCGGTTATTGCCTTGGCATTCTCGATCGAGATTTTTTCCTTTGGATCGGCATCCGAATCCGAATTGTTTTTTAACAATTCTATTACTTCGAACATGTGCAGATTTAATGCATCAATACTGGTTTTGCTCATACTGTTTAATTTTGCGGTTTAACTTGTGATTTAATTTTATCGCTTTTTGTAGTTCCTGTGGGTAGCGTTGAATTGTATTTTGGTTTATCTGTTCGTTTCTGGAAATTAAATAGAGGTTCTCAAGTGCAACATTTTGGCGGTTGCCGTCCCGGAACTGCACGTTATAGCCTTTTGGAATTTTGCCGTTATGCTTTTCCCAAATTACGCGATGTTTCTGTGCCCAGGTGCGAGGATCTTTAATTTTAACTTCTATGTAGCCATCAACTGTAATTCGCTCCGATCCGACAGGACGGTAGTTTTTTGGAATTTGCCCAGGCTTAAAAAATGTGTGCTTTACACGTTCCCTTACTTCGGGATCCATTTTTTTGCCTTTGTTGGCTGGGGTTAATCCCTTTTTAAATTGAGTTCTTGATGTCGCCAGTTTAATATATTCATCGCTCTTTTTGAGCCCAAATTTGCAGGCGGCTGCCGAAACACTTGCTGCTGTGACTCCAAATAATTTTCCAAGTTCATCATTACTTGAGTTTGCATAAACCTTTGTAAGAAATTCCAGCTTTTCTCCATACCATATTTTTCGCCGGCCATTTGCTTTTTTAAGGCCTAAATGTTTTGCTTTCGTTCTAACTGCTACATAAGTAGTATTAAAATACTCCGCAAGCTCGTGTGTGTCGATTATAGGGTAGTGTTTAATCAAATAATCTACCCTGTCTGTAGTCCATATTGCTCTCATTTTCATGTCTTTTTTTAAGGTTTGCTTCTTTTGCTAATGCCAACATACGCCAAAAAGTGCGTTCGCTCATTGGGTACATTTTCGCAATTATAGAGCGATACACCCAAAGTCGACAGCGATCCTGACGGCCAGGCTCGAAATTTGCCTCTACTATCTCGGCCACCTTTCGAGCTTTTGCTATGTTGTTTACGTTTGCCATGCGCTATAATCTAAATCTGCAAAATACGTCTGTTAAGAGGCTTTTTGAAGCTTTATTATGAAAAAGCATCCATTGGCCAAGCGCATACAGAAAAAGGCCTGTTTTGCCAAAAAACCAGCCAAAAAGAGCACTTAAAAAAAGTACTGGAACTAATAAAATTTTATAAATTGCTTTTTTCATGTCTATCAAATTTTAATTACATTTTTCTGTTCATTCGAGATGGAAATATTACGGGTATTCTAAGATGCGCACATAGATCCATTTCAATGCAGCCACCTGCAGATTCATTAACGTCAGCAAGCGGAGAAATGAAGTCGCAAAGTGTCAAAGCCCTAATGCATATTTTCATCGCATCTTCCCAACTTGTACCACGGCTAACAATTTCCATCGGATTAACTGTTGAGTAACCTAGCTTTCTAAGTTCCCGTTGGCGTTGAGCAAATTTTCTAACAACTTCAAAATAGTAATCATCATCAGTAAGGTCTCCAACTTTGCCAGCAATGTAAACTCTTTTACGAGTTGACTTTGTGCGTATAGTTTTACCAGATTGAAGTAAAACTTTGGCATTAGCGGCCTCAATTTTCGACCTTAACGATAACGATAATGTTGAATCTTTGCTCATAAATTTAAGCTTCAGTGATCCCTAATGGTACGGGAACCCACGCGTTAGTATCCTCATCTTTATAGCTGCACATTACAAAGGTTTTAGAGATAACAGGTTGATATGCCTCTTCTATAACTCGAATTCCCTCAAGCAACCTCGAGTTATCAAGCTCCTCCGCCATCTTTCGCAGTTGTAGCACTCTTGATGGCTTGAGATTTCCCTTTTGATCTTTGGATAAAAGGTTCATAATTGCGTTAACTAAAGCGCGTGATCGCTCATCAGTTATTAGAGAGTTTGCCACTTCTTTTACAATTGCAATGCCTTCGTTCACAGTGTCTCTATAATTATCATTGTAATAATTACCAATAATAATACGGCGAGTTCCTTTGCTATTTGTAAACGTGTGCGACTGCTGGTCATCTCGGATTTTAAATAACTCCGACTTGAGCTCAATTGCTGTCGAGAATGTGTCAAATGCTTTCTTTTTTGCCTCTTTTAATTGCTGGGAGGTAATAAGTAATTCTTCGAAAACTTCCTCGACATTTTGGTCGATTATTTTTTTGTAGTTTTCGCGCTCCTGCTTTAGCTTTTCCTCTGCATTTTTGCGCTCCTGAGTTTTGCGCCAGGCCTCAAATTCAGCCCTTTCCTGTTCTGTCATTTCAACCGGTACTTTTACCGTTTCTTTTACTGTTGTTTCGTCCATAATCTGAAATAATTAAATTGTTTTACATTTTTTTTTATAAGTCCTTTTTCTGATTCATAAAGCACATATCCCGAGTTTCGAATAATGTGCTCGCCTGTTGATACTCTATATTCTACTTTATTTCTGCCATACTTGGCATAACTTAAAAACACCTTTTTGCGACTATATTTTGCCGCAGTAGTAAGGAATTCAATTGCGTTATTCATATTCTGAAAAAAGCGTATCATAAGCCTAGTTTGAGATGGTTAATAGTTCAATTTCACCAGCTGTAATTTTAGATACAGCTTTTATGTCTTTTTGCTTATTTGTAAATGCGTGATAGATGTTGATCAGCCGCTCGCGAGGTATATCGTTAAACTTTTCAATATCTGTAGCACGACACGCAATAGCCTTAATCTCAGCTATATTTTGTTCTTTGTTTATAGCCTTTAAATAGCCGCCAATTGATGCTATTACTCTTTTTCTCCACACATCCATCACCTCAAGATCGGGCTTTAAAATCTTTTCTATTTTATCAATTGCATCAATAAGGTCATGAGCACTTAATTCTCTAGAGCTATTTTTACCATACGACTCAACAATAGCCGCTTTTTCGTATTTTTTTAACTCAGCCTTTCCACATAATGTGTGGAACTTCTTGAGTAGATTATCGGTTTGCTTATCAATTATTGTTTTCATGTGTAACGGTTTTAATAAATGAATAAATACTGTAAATAAAGGCCGTACCAACAATGACTCCGGCGATCCCCATAAGAATAAAATTATGGTTGTGGTCTGCTATGTAAAAAAGCAAACAGCCCACAGTTCCAACAATAATTGCAACTGCTTGGTCAGCTGGTAAAAATTTAAAAATTAGTTTTTCTTTTTTCATATCTGTAGTTTTTGGTTAGTTTCCCCAGTATTGCACGGCTCCTTCATGCCAAACATTGTAATACCCCTTAGTTCCTATGTACCTACCCTTGGAAAAAGCCCTATATCCCTCAACATAAATTTTTAGACTTGCATCGAACATTACACTTTTAGCTGGTCGGCCGGCAGGTGCGCTTCCATCGGCATGTGAAACAAATATGAATAGCTTTTTAGGAAATGTTTCTTTTAGAACGATATATTGCTGATAATTGATTTGAAGGTATTGGAAACTGTCAATTACAACAATATTTGGTGAGTTCCTGCGATGTAAACGTTCAATAATTCCATCATACCCATCTGAGACCAACAAAACATTTTTCTTAACGTCTAACATTGCGTTTCGTTTAAAAGAATTCTGCATGCTCAGAGCCGATGATTCCTCAAGACTATTTAATAGCACTTTTTCACTTTTTGCCAGCTCCTTAATAATCTGAAGAACAAAGTTTGTTTTGCCGTTACCTGATTTTCCCCATATAAACCATGTTCCTGCCATTTCTGGATTAGCAAACGCTTCGTGCCATTCACCTTCCCAACTTAATAACTTATACTTTTTGTCAATTAAATTTTTAACAGTTAGCGGCTTTTTAAGTTTCTTTTTAGTATCTTTCATATTAGATAGTTTTAGGCTTTAAAATGGTTGATTTCAAGCGGCGAAGAGAGCCGTTTGTTTTCGCTATCATTGTTTTAACATCTGACTCATTATTTGCAGTTGAAATCAGAGCAATTTGTGTGTAAATAAACTCATTCAATGCCTCTTTACCGTCAGGAGTAATCTTTTGATAAACACTGCCAAATCGACTTAAAATTTCAGCGTATCCGACCTTCTTATTTGCAAGATTACTCTCGATTTTACGCTTGAGACCGTCTGCGCCCATCATAAACCAGCCGCAGCATCCTTCAGTGGCATTCCAAAGTGCTTTGAGTTCTAAAAATGCTGGATAATCTAAGTCGCCGGCCTCGTCTAAAATGATTAAAGGAGTGGGAATACTGCGGAGATAAAACACCAAATCCCCATATACATCATTATACTTTGCAGTATGTCCCAGCCCCAGTTCTTTAGCTATTTGTTTGATAAGTTTTTGTTTACTTTTAACCTGTGCGCAATCGATATAAATAGCATGTTTCGCAGTTCTTACATATTCCTTTGCAGTGTGTGTTTTTCCAATATCGGCAATGTCGCACAAAAGTCCGCTAAGTGAGAATTTTTGACAAGTTTCCAGCTGAGTGTGGATGAACATATAAACCGGAGTTTTTGCCGTTACCCATGCCGCCTCTTTATGCAATTGCACGTCTAATTTGCGTGCGATACTAACCCAGTTAGCATCTGAGATCACATTGTCAATTTCACCCTTCATTACGCGGCTTAATTGCGCGTTATTTATACCTAGTGCGACAGACATTTTATTCGCACTGCCGTAGAGTGGCAAACGTTCTTTGATTGTCTCTACAATTCTTAATTTTAATTCTGCTGTAATCATAATTTTTGGTGTTTTTAAATGATTATTAAAGGTTATTTAAAGCTAATTCTCTGTAATAGTCCATGTTGGTTTCATAGTCATTGATAATAGAATCCTGTTCTAAAACAACCGGTACGATTTCAGGTACCACATTCTCGTATTGTTTTAAATTTTCAAGATATTTGGGCTTTGCAAGTGCATTCCTACCGTCTTTAACCATTTTATCAAAACCGGAGATATATTTTGCCTGATTCAACATTGCCTCCGCGTCAGTTTCATTGCTCTCCGCTGCTGAAGTGTTGAAGGAGTCTATAAGCTTGCATTCTGCAATAAAATTGTTATTTTGATAAAGGTATATTTCATTTACCACATCACCCGGGATAAAGAATGCCTCAACCGTGTAGTTATTAGGTGATAATTTCGCGAGAGATGCCGGATCCGGAAGCATATACTTTTGATATTGAACCTGACAATACATATTTCTCTGTATGCTCGTTGTTGTAGATCTGCCGATATATCGTGCTAACACCGCTTTGTTTATTTCAGCTAGATTTGGGTTGAGGTTTTCTGATAAAACCTGCATTTTTGTTTTCCCTTTATATAAGGCCTGATCACGATGTAATCCGTTGTTATAGGCTTCAATAGAAGCACGGTCGTCTGCAACTAGTTCCTCGAACGAATAAGTTCTTTCTTTAATAATGTATTTATTGTTGATGTCATCATAAACACGCTCTCCTCCAGTTTGATTATCCGCTAGGCGTGCATAAAATCTTCCGATACCGTCTTGGTGGCGTTTTTCATATCCGTACTTTTTAGCCCTGTTAAATTGCTCCGCATGTTTTTCTTGTGAGTTACCCGGGGCACAAAAACGCACAAATGGGAAGACAACGCCAGCCTTCATTAAGTCATCTTTAAAAAGTCCAACAATATGATGTTCTACCTCCACTTCAAGAGGCATTCCCCAGTTACGTGCATTTATAAATCTGAACGTATCAAGAAGACAGTCGATAAATAGGTCTGCATCTTTTTTGACTGAATATGACGCTCCAATAAGTACTCCAGATGCAACATCATAAGCGTAATATGCTTTGACGCGATTTCCATCGTGCATTTTACGTGGAAGGTCTCTATCGTCAAGAGAAATTTTTGACAGACCGAATATCGGCGCATGTCGGTGGAAATGAGGTCGAATATTACCTGTAAATTTGTGGCGATCTGTTCTTAACGCGTCAACAATTGCTCTATTTTTAGGGTTATTGATATAGTTCCAACAAGTGGCCTCCGAAATTGAAATAAAAGTGCCTTTGTCCTGGTCGAAAAAATTAGATCTGTCTAACATTTCTCCAGTTTCCATATCAACAATCTCGAGTACTCCAGCAATAAACTTAAGGTAATCTTCATGCACCCATGCTGCATAAGGTTTATTCGACATACAGTAAATAGACAGTATCAATCTTTCGAGCTGCGCGTCCACTTTGCGAGCATTATTATTGCAAAACGATTTGTGTATTAAGGCCTGATATCCCTCTTTGTTGTACTGAAGAAACTTATCTTTTAATCTCCTCTCATTTGCCGGCAATGTATGTGGGTAACTAGTTCTATCCAGCTCTTGTACTATTTCTGAAATTCCATTCCAAATCCGTGCAACACGTCCGCCTAGAGCGCGTTTCATTGCCTTTCGATTGTTTATAAAACTTTGAATCGCATTAAGGATAGTAGCATTGTGATAATATTCATGCTGCCGATCTATTGGTAATGATCCTCCATCTGTAAGCTCATAATGCGAGAAAAATTCTAGTGCATTTTTATCATAACTAATGTGCTTAATAAAGTGATTTTCTTGAGTGGCTTTTACCGGATTTCCATACTTAGCTATCAGCTTATTTTTAACAACCAACGGAAGACTATCCCATTCTATTAGCGCAGGTGTGTTTTTGCACGCTCTGCGCATTACTGTTAGTTGCTTTCTAGTTACACAATTCTTATACTGGCTGAAAGTCATTATTTGTGCTTCACCATAAAGCCAACCGCCCTCAACACACAACTTATTA
>JAQVGK010000136.1 GCA_028696755.1 Bacteroidales bacterium
GGATCTGGGTTTTGAAAAGTTCGATATTCTGTCGCAGCGTGGTTTGGGGCATATCCGCGATTGGGTAGAAATTGTTTCTGCAAATCAGAATGTGGAAATTGATATTCGCGAAGTTGAGAATTTTAAGCGCGATGATAAAGTAAACAGGTTTCTCGCTACAGGAAATACTATCGGCTGTTTTTATATCGAGAGTCCTGCCATGCGTGGCATTATTACAAAACTTGACTGTCAGGATTATCTTACTTTGGTAGCAGCAAGCTCAATTATTAGTCCTGGCGTTGCAAAGTCGGGAATGATGAAGGAGTACATTGTTCGCTACAACAATCCTGGAAGTTTTAAGTATCTGCATCCAGTAATGGAGGAGCAGCTTGGCGAAACTTACGGTGTGATGGTTTATCAGGAGGATGTTCTTAAGGTTTGCCATCATTATGCAGGAATGGATTTGGCCGATGCTGATGTTTTGCGGCGAGCGATGAGCGGTAAATTTCGTTCGCGTACAGAGTTTGATAAAATCCGTGATAAGTTTTTTGAGTTGTGCCAACAGCAGAACCGTCCCGAGGACATTAGTCTTGAACTTTGGCGACAGATAGAGTCTTTTGCAGGATACTCTTTCTCGAAAGCACATTCGGCATCGTATGCTGTAGAATCGTACCAGAGTTTGTATCTCAAAACTTATTATCCGCTAGAGTTTATGACGGCAGTAATAAATAATTTTGGCGGGTTTTATCAAACATGGGTTTATTTTCATGAGGCAAGTAGGTTAGGAGCGACTATAAATCTACCTTGCATAAACGATGGCGATTATCTTACAACAATTAAAGGCAAGGATATTTTTGTGGGATTTATTCATATTCAGAGTTTGGAGCAGGCTGTGGTGAATCAAATTCTGCGGGAGCGTGATACAAATGGTCGTTTTCTTAGTTTTGATGATTTCCTTCATCGTTGTCAGGTTCCGGACGAGCAATTGAATATCCTTATCCGTACAGGTGCATTTCGCTTTACAGGTTTTGGCAAGGCAGAGCTTATGTGGAAATCGGTAATGCGTAAGTCGGAGCATAAAAAGGCTGTTTTTGCTGTTCAGAAAAAGCTTTTTTCGGTGGCCGAGCCAGTTTACACTTTACCCGAACTTATTAGTTCGCCACTCGAAGATACTTACGACGAAATAGAACTGATTGGTTTTCCGGTGAGTATGAGTTTTTTCGATTTGCTGCAAACAAAATATCGTGGCGAGGTTAAGTTTAAGGACATGCACAAACTGGAAGGAAAGCAGGTGCGAATGCTGGGAGTTTTTGCTACTCTTAAGTATGTGCGCACCAGCAAAGGCGAGATTATGAATTTTATTACCTGGATAGATTCCGATGGCGGCTTTTTCGATTCGGTACATTTTCCCGATTCAATCAAAGAATATCCATTTCGCGGTGCTGGTGTTTATTTACTGCTTGGAATCGTTGATGTCGAATTTGGTTATCCAGTTCTGCGTGCACAAAAAATGGCGCGAATGCCGTTTTTGGCTGATCCGAGGGAGTAGGAGGGACTGACCTGTCAGGTCGAGACTGGCAGGATTATAAATTATGGCCTGCCAAATACGATTGATAAAGGTATTCGGGACTTTCGTAATAAATACTGCTATTAAAATCCTCAATTTCTCTTGAAAGCCACGAATTGTAGACTTCAATTAAAGATTCAATCAAAGGCTTATTTCCCTTTTTTGCGACCTTAATAATTAGTCTTTTGTGAACTTTTCCAATGTCCCAATGTGTTGGTATTGCATATTTTGCATCTGAGATATTGTCGAATTCTCCATCCCTGATTTTATGTTTCTCGATAAGTTCAGCTGTTAGTTTATCCATGTTTTCGTTGTGATAAATATCGGCTAAATCAAAAATATGCTGTAAGTCATTTCTTCCAATAGCATTTACAATAACATTTCTGTGATTATTTGTTTTTCTGCCAATGTATTCGATAAGGGAACATAAGAAAAACAGATTATTTGAGTCTTTATCTTCTCTTCCTATCATTGTTGCTAATATTTTTGGATTGTATGAAATTTATTGTTTCTAATGCTTTGTTGGTACAAAAACTGACTTGATGAGTAGGGTGTTTAAATTTGGCCAAAACCCAAAACTGCTCACGATTAATTATTCCGTCAATAAAATCGGAAATATAATTGTAAATTTGATCATTAGCCATTGCACCAATTACAATATCATAATTATGTTTTCCTCCCGAACGGCACTCAACAATAAAATCAAGCCATTCTTCAGTCATTTCTTCAAAAATAAGCATATTTAGTGTTTCGTCTGGAGTGTACTCATAGATAGAAACCACTGAGGTGTCATATCGGCTTGCCCAACGTACTGCTTGTTCCTCTATTTTTGTGCAATAAAAGCCTTCGCCAAAGTCCTTTGGAAATTTGCTAATTATAATTTCAGGCTTTTCAATTGCAGTAAATCCTCCATGAAATACTTTCATTTGTTTTATTTTTAACAAAAATACGAAAAAATAATATTATGCGAAATACAAACTCAATTGCGGAATTATTTTATCACAAACAATAAGTAAAAAATGGAAAATCTAATAGCTAGAAATGTGTACATTTATTAGCATAAAGCTTTTTCTATGTGATTCTATTTATCAAATTTATTTTCTTTCACTGATAATTTTTAGTTAATTTGAAGAACTGAATTTCTATACTCATCCACAATCTCCCTCAAAATTTCACCAGCCGGCTCAATTTTATTTATCATTGCAGCGACCTGACCAATTTCGAGTTCTCCGTTTTCGGTGTCGCCTTCGAACATTCCAAGGCGAGAGCGACCAGAGCCCAGCAATTCGAGAAGCTCTTCTTTTGAAGCACATGCTTTTTCTTTTTGTTGAACTTGTTCGAAAAATTTGTTTTTAAGTAATCTTACTGCAATTAAATCTTTGAGTGTTAGGAATGTGTCGCCATCACCACTCTCAATAATTTTTTGTTTAAATAATTCGTGAGCCGAAGATTCTATGGACGCAGCGAATCGAGATCCTATTTGTACTCCTTGTGCGCCAAGACAAAATGCAGCAGCCATAGCTTTTCCTGATGCAATTCCTCCAGCTGCGATAACTGGTATTGATACTGCTTCAGCAATCATCGGAATAAGTACCATAGTTGTAGTTTCTTCTTTACCATTATGTCCACCTGCTTCGAAACCTTCGGCAACAATAGCATCAACGCCAGCTGCTTCGCATTTTTGAGCCGATTTAAGATTTGCTACAACATGAGCCACTTTTATTCCGTGAGATTGTAATAAGCTTGTATATTTTGCTGGATTACCTGCTGAAGTAAAAACTACAGGAACTTTCTCTTCAATTACAATTTTTATAAACTCATCAGCATGGCTAAAAATCAAAGGAATGTTTACACCAAATGGTTTGTCTGTCGCTGCTTTACATTTTCGAATATGCTCAGTCAGTATTTCTGGATTCATAGATCCTGAGCCGATGAGTCCAAGTCCACCCGCATTGCTTACTGCAGATGCGAGTTTCCATCCGCTGCACCAAATCATACCACCTTGAATGATTGGGTATTGGATTTTGAAAAGTTGTGTTGTTTTGTTCATATTATTTGTTTTAGGCTAAGGCTGAGGCTAAGGCTAAGGAGGCATTGTGCAGGGTTTTAGCTTAGTGCAGCCTTTTTTGTTAGTAATTCTCTTGTTATATTTGTTATTCATTATTGCCGTGCATAGGTTAACCTGGCACGGTCATCGCGAACGGAGTGAAGCGATTTGTTAGAACCTGCAGAATTTATATATGCACGTCAGCAACATCTCCGAACTTTTTATTCCATTTCTCAAATCCCATTAATTGCCTAACTCTATTCTCATTTTTTTCTGATGTTAAAATTTGCAGTAGCGTAAAAGCTACATCAATTGCAGTTGATGGACCACAAGATGTAATAATGTTTTCATCTACAACTAAAATATTTTCTTGAATATTTACTCCATAATCTTTTAGTGTGTTTATTCTCACAGGATTTGGATAAGTTGTTGCATTTTTACCTTTTAGAATCCCGCTTTTACCCAAAGAAAGTGCTGCAACACAGATACTTGCAATAGGTTTGTTTTGATTTCTAAACTCGCGAATCAAATTTAAGAATCTTTCATCATACGCATCTTTGTAAAAGCCATATTGTTCGAATCCTCCCGGAATGGCTAATGCGTCAAAATCCTTAGTGTTTATTTCATCAATCGTAAATTCAGCGATTAATTTCTGTCCAAACGAACTATTTACTTCTTTTGTTAGAGCGCAACTCGAAAGGGTAGTAGATTTATCGCCTTCAACTAAATTCCACCCAAAAACATCAATAAATGCAGATGCTTCGAAAGGCTCAAAACCATTGGCAAGAAGAAGAAGAACTTTTTTCATTTTCCGGGCATTAGATTTTTAATAAATTGTGATTATCGTTTTCTAGCATCTCGCTGTTTTTCTCTTTTTCCCAACTTTTCCAGCAACTTCAATTTTAGTAATGTAATCAGTTGCTAGTGGAACTTTGCAAGCTGTTCCGTCCATGATTACATTAACAATACCTATTTTTTTTGCAATGTCTTTAGCTTTTGGGTTTAATTCTTTTACATGTGTCCCAATTGCTATCACAAATCCGTTCATAACATATCGAACACGATTTTGAGCATTGTGTATATTCTCAGCTACATAGTCTAAAAGTTGGGAATACTTATTTATGTCAAGTTTTAAATCATCGTTAACTGCTGCAAAATATGCTAGAGTTGCCCATCCTGCTGAGGCTGTTGTTTCTTTTTCGGATTTTATCCAATTTAATCCTATTTCAAATCCAAAGCTAGTTTCGGCAGCTACCCACGGAACAGCATATTCGCTAATCCAACTCCAATAAGCCATGTCGACCCATTTGTTAAGCTGCTCCTCCGTAATTTTTGTTTCATCAGCCATTAAACCAGCTAAATACATTGCATCAAAATTTCCCGTTGCAAAAAGTTGAATCGAGAGTTCGTGATTCTTCTTGGTCTTTTTAAGAATCTTTTTCATATCTTCGACCTTAACTCCAAAGAGAGGTTCTTTTGCACCATGTTTTAGGTATGTTTTTTTTGTGGTCTCGCTTCCAAACTCTTTTAGTTGGAGCATTATTTCATCAACTGTCATAACTTAAAGTTTTAATAAAAAAGAGACCAGCTAAGGCTTGATCTCTTTTGTTAGTAGTTAGTTTTATATAAAAGTAAGCGGTTGTTGTTAATTTATTAAATTTAGCAATCATTACAGTGCCGAATTTAGAGTCGTCGAGCAGAGTCTTTTCTGGCAGAATCCACCGATTACCGACCACCGCATACTGATTACTAGTTTAGTTCTTTTTGTAAACAATAGACACCAAAGTCTTATCGTCGCCACCCATGTTAATGGTTAAACCATAAGGTTTATCTGCAGGGATTTCGATTTGATTTCCACCAGCTTTTCCCGTAAGTTGTTCCCAAATTGTTACAGCTTGATGCACTCCAGTTGCTCCAGTTGGGTGTCCCCATCCAACAAGTCCGCCAGTTGTATTGACTGGAATTTTTCCATTGCGAGCAGTATTTCCGTCGGCTACAAATTGAGCCCCTTTACCATATTCGGCAAATCCAATAGCTTCAAGAGCAAGAATGCCAGCGATAGTGAAGCAATCGTGCAATTCAATTGTAGCTAAATCGTCTTTGGTAATTTTTGCCATTTCAAAAGCTTTTTTAACAGCTACGGCAGTTGTGTCGAGTTTTGTATGATCAGCAGGAGGAGCAGTTATGTCATTAACAGCCATTCCAATTCCGATAACTTCAACAGCATCTTTTGGGTTTATACCGCATCTTTTTAATCCTTCTTCCGACATAATTGCTATTGCAGATGCTCCGTCAGAAACTTTTGAGCAGTCGAAAACATTAAGGTTGTCAACAAATGATCTGCCGTTAGGCTTTGTCATACCAACAGCCAATGGATCGGCGTTAGTATTGTGGAATTCTTGAGCAGTTGGACATAGGCGAGCGTTTTCAATAGCATTTTTATACCATGTTGCCATACCTTGACGAGTGTAGTCGTAACCAAACTTTTCGTAATATTTGCCAGCTCTGTCGCTGAATTTTCCAGGGAAAAAGTGAGCATGTCCGTCTTTACGTTCCTTTGCCCAACCTGCACAAGCAAGGATGTCGGCGCCATAAACAGCTTTGACAGTGTTTTGAACTTCGATACCGATAGCGATAACAACATCAGCAGTCTCGGCTAGAACGGACTTGATGCCTGTAGCTAATGCAAGAGCGCCAGATGCGCAAGCACCTTCGGTTCTGATTGCAGGTTTATATTTTAAACCTTCGTCAATCATTGGGAAAAATCCTTCGAGGTTACCTTGATTATTATATTTTGCTGCGATAAAGTTTCCTACAACGCATTCGTCAACATTAGCAGCGCCGCCAATTTGTTGAAGAACCGCCTGACCAGCTTCTTTCATATATTCTTCGAGTCCTGGACGCGCTTTTTTAGGGTTAAACTCTTTTCTGCCGGAACCCATAGAGATAGTGTTATAACCGGCAACCATATATATTTTTCTTCTTAATTGCATGATAATTCCTCCTTTAATTAGTTAATGTAATTGTTGATAGGTCCGTAAGCATGGAAAAATCCGGTAAGTAAAACGGTGTTTACATCTTCGGGTTTAAAAGCAACTTTGTCGGAAACTAATTTTTCACCGATTTGCTTAGATCTCTTAAGATAATCGTAAGCTAACTTTGAACCCATGTTGGTTTCATTTTTCATTGCAGCAAAATAGTCGGTAAAAATCTGATCTTTTGCTGGATTTCCAACAACTGCTTTCCAAGGCATGTGACCTTTTGGTAGTGAGCCAAGTTTTTCGTCACATTTTGCAGCAATATCTTCAACTTTTACATATTGTTTTTTATCAAGATCCCAAATTGCAGTGATGCGGCCTTTCTCATATTTAAGGAATCCGTCTTTCTGCGAACCATCGTGATTTTGTCCACCCTTCACACCAATTTCCATCATTGTGTCGAGCAGCGGGCTGTGGATAACTTCGTCAGTAACGTGAGGACGCATAACTTTCATGATAAACTGGCAAACATCTATTCCAACATAATCGATAAGCTGGAAAATACCCATCGGACGAATCATAAAATCTTGCGAAACTTTATTTACTGTGTAAACAGCTTCGGCAAAACTCATGTCTTTTTTCAAAGATTCCATTGTGGCCATACCATGAAGTGCATCGCGCATAAAATGTCCGTTTCCGATAAATCCTGCTTTATCATAAGAAGGAACTTCGATTTTGCGCATATTCTTAATCAAAGTTGTTACAAATTCTGATAACTCTGGTTTTGCTTTTTCACATTTAATAACTTCGACTAATTTCTGAACTGCAGGAGGATTATAGAAATGAACGCCAAGAACATTTCCATCAAGTTTTGCATTTTCATCAAGATAAGTAATTGGAATTGATGATGTGTTGGTGAAAAACCAAGGATCAACTTTAGAATTCTGTTTGATTTGTGAAAACATCTTGATTTTTAGATCAGGGTTTTCGCTTGCTGCCTCGAAAATAATGAGAGATTCGTAAGCCGATTCTAAAGTAGTAACAGGACGAATCATGTTCATTACGTCTTTTACATATTCAGCAATGATTTCAGAATTATAGGCTAAATCGGCTCTATCTTTATAAATTGCACGAAGAGCATTAATTTTTCTTTCGGCTTGTTTTACTAATTGATCCTGAATATACTTCATAAGTCCCGACAGTGCCTTTTGAGAAATGTCAAGTGCATATAAAACATAATGATTGTCTTTATTTTCAGGTTTTTTACTTACATCATACATTTCCATAGATGTTAGTAATAGGATACCGCTTCCCATTTTTCCAGCGGCTCCAAGTACGGTAACGTTTTCTAGTCTGCTGTCGTAATTCATACTCATTTTTATTAGTTTATTTATTAGTTTAAATTTTTGATGAACTATAATTGTTTATTGTAAATGCTTACCAGTTTGGTTTTCTTTTTTCGAGGAATGCAGTCATTCCTTCTTTTGACTCAGGTTTTCCGAAAAGGCAAGAAAATTCTTCAATTTCGAGACGTGAAGCTTGTTCAAAGCTCATGTCGATACCTTTAACTGTAACTTCCTTAGCTTTTTCAACTG
>JAQVGK010000137.1 GCA_028696755.1 Bacteroidales bacterium
CTAAATCTAAGTTTAACACTTTTGGTGAATATGCTAATTGGCTCGAAAAACGCACAAGAGAAACTCTCGATTATTTTGTTTACGGCGGTTTGTGGAGTTACGAAAAAGGCATGTTACAACCCACAGGAACTCTAATTATAAATATGCAAACCGGTTTTGCTAGATCTTTGCTTTATCTTGGTTTAAGTACCGATAACAAGGAGTATTTAAGAATGGCTGATACAATAGCAGCCCTGCACAAGACCACTGTTAGGTTTAATGATGCTTGTACAAAACGAAGATACAATGCTCCAGTTTTAAGATTAAACCGCGACAAGAATTCGTATTGGTGGTATCACTCGGGCTGGAGTGTTTCGTACCGCGAATGTTTGCGATCCGCTTTTATCAAAGTGCCAAATTTCAATGCATACACCCAATATATCGAAGATGTTAACCATGGGATGATGGTGATGCTATTTCCGCAAGAATACTACAAATACAGAGGAGGAACTATTTTCAACTCAACCGACATGTTAAGATTTAGGAATACTTTTGTATTTAATCTTTACGATAATGGCAGATATAATATTGGTGTTGATGGTAGCAACGGAACAACTTATCCTGAAGCAAGATACGACGCTGCACAAATGAAATCAATCAAGTACACTGGAGCTATTTCCTTTGCATCATGGAGCGAATTCGACAGCCTTGCTCCTGCGACATCTCCCAAAGCTTACGATATCATTATGGGCGATTATCTTAAATTGTTTTACAATAAATCAAAAATGGATGATTACTATCGTGGTCAAAAATGCTTCGGTCATGCTCAACTTGTAAATCAACAATGGCAAAGACAAAAGGTAAGTTTGACTCTTTACAACAGAGACATGGTTTACAATCAGGACTTTATCGTTCCTGGTAGCCTCACGATTGATCCAACTACAAATAGAAATGCTATTAACACAAGCAAAAAGCCATTTGCACTTCCAAAAGAATTTGTTGATGGTGGTGCAGCAGCCCGATTTGTGATTGAACCAGATGTGGAAGTAAACTTAAAAGCGGGCGAATCTATCAGGATCAAGCAAGGATTTTATGTAAAAAAGGGAGCTAAATTTAAGGCTAGTATCGAAACCGTTACTTCCGAAGAATTTTAACTAAAGCATATCAATTGTTATATCAATGTCGTTTAGTTAAGCAAAAAAAGCGAGAACTCTCATTTGTAGAAAAAATAACGAGCTTAAAATAGTCATATTAAGCGATAATTGTTCTACGAAGCTCCGCGGGAGGCCGGGCAAAACGGCGGGCCGCTCAAGTGGTGAGAGCGAAACAATTAGAATTGTGTCGAGCCGACATGTCGTTCTCTAAAACAAATATTTGAGTACTGGCCAAAGGTGACTGGCATTTGTTTTAGGCCAAGGTCGACGTACAATTCTTTTGTTTCGTCTCGAGGTGCGTTGGGTAGCTTCGTTTTGCCTTGATTTTTTTGTAACTTTTTTCATCAAGGAAAAAAGTTTTGCTACAATAATTATGGAAAATAGATTTAATAATTATTAAATTTCTTAACTAAACGACATTGATTGTTATATTATCTCTTCAGCCACTTAATGGCTGCTTCGATTGTTGAAAAAGGTTTGGAATCGTAACCATTATCATCCCTATGAACCAAGGTGGAAATAGCTACGTTATGAGGGTTATCCGAAATAATTGCAAATCGTTTACCGGCAAAATATTCTGGTTTCGATTTATAATAATTAGTTATATTGTCGTACTTTCTTGGACTAAAATCCAACTTTGCTTCCCTGTAGTCCAGAATAAAATGAACAGTTCCTTCAGGAATAATTTTGTTGGTATATGCCCACTCCCAACTGTTTCTAATTATATCAATAGTAATATTTCCATAATGTACCTTATACATTATAGAATTGGTTGCATCATATTTATATTCAATATTATTATTCACCCTCAGCCTTTAATGTGATAATAATGACTTTATAACAATGTAAAAACGTTGTAAATATAAAGTAAAAAAGTATGATGTGCAAATTTATTTTTCAATTAGTGTGTTAAATTTTGTTAAATGTAGAAAATTGTATTTTCGTATTATTATTTGTTGTGAAATCACGTATTTTTATTGCAATCAGTTGATATGGCAATAGTTTAAGAAAAACTTATTTGTTTCAAATAATCTTTTGCAGAAAGTAAAAAAAGTATTATCTTTGCGCCCTTATTGTCGAATGTGTGATGGGGGGCCGGAGTGCCGGCGCTTAGTAGCACGCTAAATTAAATTAAAATGAAACATTTCGAAATTAAAGCTAATCTACGTACCGATCTTGGTAAAAAAGCTTCAAAACAAATCAGAAAAGGCGACAACATTCCATGTGTTATTTATGGTGGAGAAAATGTTGTTCACTTTTACACTAATCAGGCTGATGTTCGTAAATTTATCTACACTCCTGAAGTAATGTTTGCTGACATCGATGTTGATGGCAAAAAGTATGTCTCAATGGTGAAAGACATTCAGTTTCATCCAGTAAGTGATAAAATTATTCACATTGATTTCTATGAAGTTAATCCAGAAAAACCAGTGAAAATTAAAATTCCGATGAAAGTTGTTGGAAACTCTCCTGGTGTAAAAGCTGGTGGTAAACTTAAACAAAATGTTAAGAGACTTGCTGTTAAAGGTTTGATGAATGATATTCCTGATTTCTTCGAAGTTAGCATCAACACTCTTAAAATTGGACAGGCTATCAAAGTTAAAGATTTAAAATCAGATAAATTAGAATTTGTTGATCCAAAAGCCAACATTCTCGTAACTGTTGTTTCTACTCGTGGTGCTGCTGCAGTAGAAGAAACTGAAGAAGAAACTGAAGAATCAGCTGAATAGTTATAAAATCCTAAACCATGAAATATCTTATCGTAGGTTTGGGAAATCCGGGTTCTGAGTATAAAAATACCCGTCACAATATTGGTTTTAAGGTGCTGGACACTCTTGCTGAGTTGTCCAGCATTTCTTTTTCCGATAAAAGATATGGATTTAGGGCCGAACTAAAACATAAAGGAAAAACTCTGATTCTGGTTAAACCAACAACTTTCATGAATCTTAGCGGTAAAGCTGTAAATTATTATTTACAAATCGAGAATATTCCTGTCGAAAATATGATGATAGTTGTTGACGATCTTGCACTTCCATTTGGATCTGTTAGAATTAAATCTAAAGGAGGTTGTGGCGGTCATAACGGACTCGAACATATCGAAGAGATTCTTGGAACAAATGTTTATAATCGCCTTCGTTTTGGAATAGGTAACGAATTTTCGAAAGGCCGTCAGGTTAATTATGTTCTGGGCGAATGGGACGAGGATGAATTAAAGAAACTGCCCGAGCGTATCGAAATTGCAGTTGAAGCAGTAAAATCTTTTCCTCTAATTGGGATTGAGAGAACGATGAATTATTTTAATAATAAATAGTATTATGTGTCCTGCAAAAAAACAAAAGCAAAACTATCGTAACCTTACCTCGAGGTTTGCAGGACGTGTTTCTAATTTAAAGAAACCGAAATGGTCGGTTTCGATGCTTATACATATTTACAGAAAGAAATACAAGATAAATATGTCCGACTTCATTGTTCCCTCAGGAGGATTTAAGTCGTTTAACAGCTTTTTTACGAGAAATTTAATGCCAGGTGTAAGGAAAATTGATGAAGGTATTGTTTCTCCTGTTGATGGAACTATCTTTGATGCTGGAGTTGTTGATCCCGACAATAAAATATTTGTAAAACACAAATTCTACTACATTGATGATTTACTATGTGGCGATTTTGAAGATCTAAAATCTTATGCTGTTCTTTATCTTTCTCCTGCCGATTATCACAGGGTACACGCCTGCTTTGATATGGAAATAGATCGGGCCGTATATTTACCCGGCACACTACTCTCGGTTCGCAAGAAAACTGTTTACAAAAAAGATAGGGTTTACTGCCGAAACGAAAGAATCGTTCTCTCGGGAACATCGCCATACGGCAGATTTTATTTTATTCTGGTTGGCGCCTTGATGGTTGGTAAAGTAAAACTATCATTCGATTCGGGATTGCAGACAAATATTAAACGTGGAGTAATGGCATCAAAGGAATATCTAACGCCTGTGCAATTGAAAAAAGGCGACGAAACTGGTTATTTCGAAATGGGCTCTAGTGTAATAATACTGTTAGAAGACAAATGTCTTGCAGAACTAAGTGGCCGTGTGCATGAGAAAGTGAAAATGGGGCAGAAATTAGTCTAGAAAGGACTCTCCTCGAACGCATTACCATCCGACATAAAATTCGCATTCATAGGAATATCATCATTCATATCAAACCCATTATTCATTTTCGATTCAAACTTTTGTGGCCCATCGATAAAGCTATCACTATCCTGATCGACAAATTTTGCATATTCCTTTTTGAATTTTAGCATTGCCGAACCTGTTGCTCCATTACGGTGTTTTGCAATAATAATTTCGGCCATACCTAATAACGAATTTCCTTCGCTATCTGTGGTTATCCCATAATATTCGGGACGGTGAATAAACAATACCATATCTGCATCCTGCTCAATTGCACCTGACTCACGAAGGTCGGATAGCTGCGGTCTCTTGTCTCCCGAGCGCGCCTCTACCGAACGGTTAAGCTGCGAGAGGGCAAGTATCGGGATGTTTAATTCTTTTGCAATTGCTTTAAGCGAACGTGAAATTGTTGAAACTTCCTGTTCGCGGTTTCCTTTCATATCAACACCAGCTGTCATAAGCTGTAAGTAGTCGATTATTACAGCCTGAATATTGTGAGTGCGATAGAGTCGGCGGCATTTTGCTCTCAACTCAAATACAGAAATTGCCGGGGTATCATCAATAAAAACAGGTGCAGTTTCTAAGTTTTTTACTCTCGTCTCCAATTGCTGCCATTCGAAATCGCGCAAATCACCAGTTCTTATTTTATCACCTGGGATTTCTACTTCTGCCGAAATCAAACGATTTACAAGCTGTAATGATGACATTTCCAAAGAAAACAGGGCCACTGGTCTATTGTGATCAACAGCCATGTTCCTTGCCATTGAAAGAACAAATGCTGTTTTACCCATTGAGGGGCGCGCTGCTAAAATCACCAAATCTGATGGTTGCCAACCCGAAGTATATCTGTCGATTGCCGAGAATCCACTTGGGACACCTAGTAGTTTGTTTTTATTTTTTGAAGCTTCTTCAATCGCACTTAAAGCCTTGTCGAGAATTGTATTTATTTGAACTGTCTCGCTTTTAATATTTCCCTCCGAAATGTTGAAAATCTGTCCTTCGGCAAAACTTATTAATTCTTCAACATCTTCACTTTCGTCATAAGAACGCCTTTGAATCTCTGAGGCTGCTTTTATAAGTTCTCGTTGAATATATTTTTGTTGTACAAGTCTGGCATGAAATTCAAGATGAGAAGCTGTTGCAACCCTGTCTGTTAATTCGGATAAATATAATTCACCGCCTATGATTTCGATTTTCTCACGAGATTTTAATTCGTGGGCAACTGTTATTATATCAACAGGCTTGTGATTTGTTCCCAGATTAAGTATCGAACGGAAAATTTCCTGATGTCCGGGTTCGTAAAACGATTCGGGTCTTAACACATCCATAATCGAAAAAATCGCATCAGTTTGTATTAATAATGCACCCAAAACAGCTTTTTCCAAGTCGGTTGCCTGAGGAGGCATTTTGCCGAAAATTGCATTTAAACTGTCAATTGATGTGTCTTGTTTTTGGTTACTTTTTCTTTTGCTTTCTGCCATAAATCCGTCTGTTTATTTAATCTCAAAAATACTGTTTTGAAATTTGTAATCGCATGTTTTATTTAGAAAATTTGAATTCTTTTTATTCACATTGCGTGATGAAAACTTTGTTAGTATCTTTTTCATTTTTATAATGCCTGATTAACAGCGAGTTGAGAAGATAAAACTATCAAATTAACTGAGTTTATTAACCGAAAAGCTCGGAAAAAATATTGATTGAAGTAAGTATTTAGCCGGTTGAGTGAAATAACTTTGGAAAACTGTACGAAAAAAAAATTGCATGGAGCATGGGGCATGGAGCATGGGGCTTAAATTGTAGAGAGAATGACAATTGTGTAAAAAAAATATTGTGCTAAATTTTAGAATAAGCAGAGTGTTAACTCTCAGTACCAATTGCCCCATGCCCCTTGCGCCATGCCCCATGCGATGTGTTAAGCTTGCCTACACTGCGATGCGCTGAGTTTGTCGAAATGAGTTTACCGAAGTGTCGAAATGCCCAAAATAGAAAATATTAATAAATTGGCACCTAAATAATTACGATAGATAAATAATTAGATTTAACTTTACCCAAAATAATTGAGAATGATTACAGTCGAAAATATTTTTAAATCGTACGGCGATTTACAGGTTTTAAAAGGAATAAATTTACAGATTGAGAAAACTCAGATCGTGTCTGTTTTAGGCGCTAGTGGAGCAGGCAAGACCACTCTTTTGCAGATTATCGGAACGTTGCTTAAGCCCGAAAGTGGACGAGTTATTATCAATGGCACAGATGTAGTTTCTCTAAAAGATAAGGAACTGGCGCGGTTCAGGAATAACGAAATTGGATTTGTTTTTCAGTTTCATCATTTGCTCCCAGAGTTTACGGCTTTCGAAAATGTTTGTATCCCCGGCTATATTGCTAATAAAAATAAAACTGAACTACATAATCGAGCAAACGAGTTGCTGACTGCTCTAAATGTGCAACATCGTGCCTCACATAAACCAAACGAACTCTCGGGTGGCGAAAAACAAAGAGTTGCGATTGCCCGTGCACTGATAAATAATCCATCCATAATCCTTGCAGACGAACCATCTGGAAATCTTGATTCTAAGAATGCTCGCGACTTATATGATATTATTTTTGATTTACGTAAGAATTTTGCTCAAACCTTTATCATTGTTACTCATAACGAGGAACATGCAAAACTTACCGATCGGATGTTTACAATCAAGGATGGGGTAATTGAGTAAATTAGTTTGGTTTTCGACATTTTACTTGCCCAAATTCTCAGCAATCAAATTTTTCCTTATCTTGCAACTGGATAAAAACTCAAATTATGACCAAGACTGCTAAAATTCTCATGACAATTCTTTTTGTCGTGTATGCATTTAATGTTTTTGCTTTTCCAATAAGCGTTGAACAAGCATCACACTATGCACAAAAATTCTATCGTATTCAGAAAGGCATTGCCAAAAATCCAGATATAAAAGATGTGAAAGTTATTGATTACCAAGGAATGAATACAATCGCTTTATTTTCATTTGGGAAAGAAGGCTTTGTTGCAATGAGTTTGGATGATGCGTTTACTCCAGTTCTAGCCTATTCGTTAAATGCATCAGGCAATTTGGATGAATTTCCGTCAGCAGCAGTAATGTGGCTAGATTATCTCAGTCAAAATATTTATTTCAAAATTAATGGTTTCGATTCGGTTTATCCTGCAAATGAACTTTGGAAATCACTTGATGATGGAACCTATCCACAACAAAGCACAAAAGCGGCTCTACTTTCAACTCCTGAGTGGGGACAAGGTTGTTATTATAATACAATGTGTCCAGTTGATGGACTCGGCCAGTGCGGACATGCAGCAACAGGATGTACAGCAACAGCAATGGCAGAGATTTTAAAATTCTGGGAACATCCTCAATTTGGTACTGGCTCTCATTCTTACGAATCGCAGTGGTATGGTATTTTGTCGGCAGACTTTGGAGCAACCGAATACGTTTGGGCAGAAATGCCTCCTCAACCAACAGAGGAAAATGCTGCTTTGGCAACTTTGATGTATCACTGTGGAGTTTCTGTTAGTATGGCTTATACTGGAACAACATCTTCGGCAGCAATTACTCCTGATGCATTTGTCGATTATTTTGGATATTCACCAAACGCAAGATATGAATATCAAAGCAATTATTCGTGGCCAGAGTGGGTATCTTTGCTCAAATCGGAAATTGACAATGGCCGACCAGTTCTTTATGCAGGTTGGGAACCTATGTTGATTATGGGACACGCTTTTGTCTGTGATGGTTACGATGATTCTGATTATCTTCATTTTAACTGGGGTGATAATGG
>JAQVGK010000138.1 GCA_028696755.1 Bacteroidales bacterium
TGTGTAAGAAGTTCCAGTTGCTCTTTGATTTCCATTTGTAGCAGCGTCATACCAAGCGAGTGTTCCCGATCCAGCAGCATTTAATGTTAAACTTGCAGGACCACAAGCAGATGCACCGGTTGTTGTTGGAGCAACTGGAATGTCGATTGTGATTAAGTCGGTTTGAGTATCAGTATCTGATCCATAAGCATTAGTAACAGTAAGTGCTACTGTGTATGTTCCAGAAACAGAATAGTTATGAATTGGGTTTTGTTCGGTTGATGTATTACCATCTCCAAAATCCCAAGCCCAAGAATCTGCAATTATTGAAGCATCAGTAAATGTTACTTCTCCAGCACAAAACTCAGGTCCAGCAGCAGTAAATGACGCAGTTGGAGGGACTGCAGGGCTGGTTAAGTTAAACGTATAATCCTCAACTTCGCCATAACCAGAGTTTCCACACGGCGTAGCATTTGGCGAATATGATGTGCTAGTATCATGCAGTCTGATTCTTACACGCACTGGACCTGCAGTTGCACCAGATGGAACAGTAATATTTCCAGAAAATGGACCTGCTCCAGTAGCAGATGTAAATACATTTTCGCCAGCATCAACAAAATCGCCATCTCTATTCCAATCGCACCAGATTAAAACTTGATCGGTAGAATAACTTCCAGCTAAGGTAACAGTAAATGCATAGGTATTACCAATGGTAAGATCGGTCGAAATTGATGTAAAATCAGAATATGTGGTATTTGTCGATGTATTATTAATAGTGTTGCATGTAAAGTTTGTAATTCTCTCAAACCCAGCATTACTAGATGCAGCAGCGCAATAATCAGGCAAAGTAACTGTAATATAAGCTAACTTGGTTTCAACATCAGAACCAAAAGCATTTGTTGCAGTTAGTGAAACCTCATATGTTCCTGGAGTATTATACACAACCGCTGGATTCTGACTTGTACTGCTCGCTGGAGTTCCTCCATCAAAAGTCCACGACCATGAACTTGGGTTATTGATTGATAAATCTGTAAAGTTTACAGTTTCACCTATTGCAACGGTTGTAACATTGGCAACAAAATCAGCAGTTGGAGGGTTAGTATTTGGATTTACAGTGATGTAATTTGTTTTTGTTTCTGTATCGTTACCCAATCCGTTAGTAATGGCTAAACTTACTGTATAGGTTCCAGCGGTAGTATAAACGTGAACTGGATTCTGCACAGTAGATGTCTGAGAATCACCAAAGTTCCAACTCCATGATGCAGGATATTGAGATGCATCGGTAAATGTTACAGATTGACCTTCGAGAATAGTAGTTGGCGTTCCTGTAAAATTAGCAACTGGTGGGTTAGCAGCAACTGGAACTACAGATTCGTTAATATATGGTGATCTGTCTTGTTTTGTTCCAACAACACAATAAGTTTCACCAGTAAATGCAGGAACAGTTAATGTAACACTTGTTCCACTTCCACTCCATTCGGCATCAACCAAAACATTGTTTTTAGAAATTGCAACATAAGAGTAAGGCTCGGTAGTTACAGTTAATGTTGTAGCGCCTTGCATTGGATTTGTAAAACTTAAGCTAAGAGCTTCTGGTTCGGTTGTATAAGGGATTAATGATGGATCGCCAACAAGGTGATAAATTTCCCAATAATATTGTTTGTAACCCGAAGTACTTGCCTGAACAGCAACATTTCCTTTATGAACCATTTGGCGGCCAGAGTAGTACCAGTTAGAATAAGCCTCACCATTTATATGCCAAACACCATCATAAGCTCCAAGACCAGTATTTGCATAAGTATGACTTGCCCAGTTGGTTGCATTAAGTGTTAAACTTGTATTACCCATTCCCCACCAAGCATCTTCGTACCAATATGAGTATTGAGAGGTTCCAATATAACCAACAGCACCTTCGTTGGCAGTATATAGTAACATTTCGCCAAAAGAATCAGATTCACCGAACATAAATGACTGACAGCAATTACCAATCATAAATGGATATTTGCCTGCATTATTAAAACTTGCAATGTCTGCTCTGTCAATTGTAGGATCTGCCCAACCATCATAAGAACAGTGTGCAGTATAATTTGCAAAACCAACGCCAGTTTGAATTTTACTTAAAATACTAGCAGCAGCGCCAGAATTAGACGAAGCCATTACATTGTACTCATGCGAAGCATTATTATAAAAATATGCCCAAATATTGGTGTAGTTAAGATTAGCTAGACCTCCAGTATGATGATTATTATAATAATTATTAATACCATAGAGAATCTGAGCATCACCAAATGTATGCGCCATGGAAGCATCAACACCCGCAATCATCATACAATTGTTAAGATAAGAACCGTCAGCGATGGTATATTGCTCATATGGTAGAATTTTATTCAAAGCATTCTGCAACTCGGTTGTAGTATTTGCAGAAATACGTCCATAATACAAATCGGGTAGATAATCAGAACCAGATAAGGTTGCAAAGTATAGGTCGGTGATATGATCTGTACCACCTGAACCAGTATTAGTAGATGCGTAGGCAGGAATAGCATAATTACCATTATGGTCACCAATAATCAAAACATACAATGGAGCTGGATCAGAAGCTGTTCCAGCATCATATAGATTTTGAAGATATGTTTTAATTGTTGTATTTGCCGTTCCAGAAGCAACATAATACTCAATTACATTATAACCCATCTTAGTCTTCCATTCTACAAAGGGCTGCAAGGTTGTTTCAAAGATAGAATTAGCAACAATAACATACTTTAAAGGAGCATTAAAATTAGAAAAGCCATCCTTAGCTGCATTTGGCTCTTGGTAATTTAAAAATGTACTGTATGATCCCTGAAATTCTTTAGAGAAATATCTGCTTTTCATTTCCTCAGTTGTTGCCAAATCAGCATTAACAAATACAACTTCAAAATCAAGATTGTTATAAATTATTAACGTATTCTCAACAGGATTGTAATGATAAGGACGAATTGTTATTCCACCCATTCTTACACCACGCATAATTCCATAAATCTCGGTTTCTACAAGCGCAGAAGTTTCATAAGCATCAGAATTGTAATAATCTTCATCAATCACAAAAACCATATCCTCAGCAGCAGTACTTTTGCTGTATGAAGGCTGAGTAGGCTCAATTCTACTGATACCATAATCGTCAAGATTAACTAATTCTTCGGTATAACCAAGAATGTTAACCTGAATCTCAGCACCGTAAGGAACCTCAATCAAACGACTGATTACTGGTAAATTTGCCTGCCCAACATTGTTTGGACGGGACATTCCCTCAACTTCTAATAGAGAATAAACTCCATTTTCTAAATCGCTAGTTTTAAAACCTAACTCCTTAACTGTAATTCGTGCCGAAAATGATTCGGGATTTACACTTTTAAGTTCGAGTTTGTTCTCTGCAGCGGATAACTGTACAACCTGCTTCTGCTGCGCTGTAGCAACTAAGGCAAACGACACAACGCACATCGAAAGTAGTAATTTTCTCATAATGCTAATTTTTATTTAATACTCTATTTCTCTAACAACTTAATTAAGACAACCCACCTCTAAAAAGAGTTGCATTTATTTTTTCTAAAATTCGGAAAAAAATTGCGTATTTCATGCTTTAAGGCATAATTTTAGACAAAAAAAAGAAAACAATTAACTAGGAGGGTATTAAATTAGACATAAGACAATTTAACAACAATTAGTTCTCATTACCAAAAAACAAAAAAGCTTTATAAAACATTTATTTAGTAAACCGAAGAACTATAATCGTGCTGCCTTAGTTTTAAATCGCACTTTGCTTCGTAAACATAGTAACAAGGGGAGTCACATGCCGACTTAAAGAATTCTGTCTTTACATAGCAATCATTTATAACTTGAACCACTCTACCAGAACGACTATATTCTGCAACAATTGTATATTTTTGATCGGGGACAACCGAAATCCAGATTGAGTTTTCGTTGGTAGTTCCAGTCATATAAACCGAAGAAGTAAAGGCATAACCCGAAAAAACGGTAAAATAAACTGTTTCGGCATTTAAAGTCATATTGAATTCCAAATTCATGTCAACATACTGTGGCATTTCCTCGTAACAGTATTCGCAATCAATAGTTTCGCTATCTTCATAAGGTTCTACATCGTCGTCGCACGAGAACATAAATAACGAAAAAACAAGTATGCTAATACTTAATAATGTATTTATATTTCTGTATGGTCTCATTCTTTCTAAAATTTATCAATGCGTTAATACCGATTGAATAATAAACTGGCGATATTCCATAAAGCGGAACATCAAGATACTCGGCCGAAAAATATAGCCTAAATCCATTGCCGCTGTTAAGTGCTAGTCCTACCAACGGAGAGGCAATCATATCATTGTTAACTTTCATCAGCATTCCATCATAATCGCCCCACCAATACGTAGCACGCACGCCAGCAAACAAATTGAGATATGAACTCTCACCTGTTTTAAATAGCCTAAAGTTTTTTATTGATTTAAAGTATAAGCCTTTCCTATCTTCTCGCAGCTGATAAAAAACATCGTTATCTATGGGCATAAGAACATTCTTCTCTCCTCCACGATACAATATTCCGCTCTCAAAAATAAAACCATAACGGGCTTCGGACAACACCACTCCTGTTCCCATAAAAAAGTCATCTCCATTAAAAACTAAGTCAAAACTACCACCAACTCGATTTACAAACAGATAGTGATAATCATGAATCTTTTGCTTGCGAATTATTCGTTTTGTTTTAAAATTTTTGCTGTATTTAGCTAGGGTTCGTGGTGTATAAACTCCATTTATTGTATCTCTCAACTTTACACCATTATCAAGAAACCATTTCAAGGATTCGTGCTGGCCCGAAACAATTGCAGTTTCGACAGGAGTTAAACCAAAAATATTTTCTCTTAAAACCAAGTCATTTTTAAATGTGTTAAGAAATGTAATATTTCCACCCTCAGCTGCTAAATGGAATAAATCGGAACTATCGCTAACAATAACATCAGGATTTGCATCAAACAGCCTTAGCAACATTGTAATTTGAGTATTATTATTCTCAACAGCGTAACAAAGCGGCGTTAAACCTGCAGCATCTTTTGGATCAACTTCTGCTTCATAATATAAAAGCATATCAGCTAAAACATCATAACCATAAATGGCTGCGTAATGCAAAGCTGTTCGACCAAAAACATCTTTCGCATTTATCTCAGCACCATTTCTAATCAGAATCTCTGCTGTCGAGAGGAAATTATTTTTCGTAGCACTTATTAATGCCGTAATGCTAAAATCTTTAGATGCCAAATTAACATTAGCTCCATTCTCGATCAAGTAAATAACAACAGAATCATAACCTTGCTGAGCAGCAAACATTAAAGAAGTCACTCCATAATAATCTGGAAAGTTTACATCAGCTTTTTTATGCTCAACCATGAATTTAACACTGTCTAGATTGCCCTCATCAGCAAAAACTAAAAGTTGATTGCCATTTTCATAGTATGAATATCCGTCATCTTGCGAATACAGGATTAAACAAACGAATACTGCTTGAAATATTAGTAATAGTTTCTTCACAAAACAAAAATAAAAAAATTTTTCTATCAAAAATCATTCAATTTTTTTCATTAAGTAATTTTTGTACTTTTGCCACAGATTGGTCCCTTAGTTCAATGGATAGAATATAAGATTCCGGTTCTTACGATGTGGGTTCGAATCCCGCAGGGATCACTAGAAAATACGAAGTATTAAGTATAAATACCTGTTATCAAGCATTTTGTATGATGCTTGTAACAGGTTTTTAGTATTTATACATGGTAATTCGTACTGATTGTTTACCAAATAAATCCTAAAATATGATACCAAAATTAACAAGCAACATTTTTTTATCAGACCACATTAACAAGCAAGGTTTGAGCAAACTTTATTTACAAATAACTATTTCCAGAAAAGTAAAGCGTTATCCTTTACAAATATTTATCGAACCAGAGAACTGGAATAATAAAGTAATTAAACGACCTGATAAGGATATAATGAATAGAATAATTACAAATGAAATTTCAAAAGTAAATTCTATTTATCTTAAAATGATGGAGACTGGTAAAGTTGATTTTTCGATCTTTGAAAAATACTACTATAATATTGATAATACAAAAATTAGTGAAATAATAAATTTGCATTGTAAAACAATTCAGAAGGATTCCAGGAAAGTTTTTGAAACTGTAAGAAAAAACCTAGAAACATTGTTTGGAGACATTTCTATATGTGAGATTGATTACAATAAAGTTTGTAGGTTTCATAAACACATTGAGCATTTAAGCCACAATACAATTTGGGTTCGTCATAAGGTTTTGAGAACGATTATAAATACAGCAATAAAGCATGAAATTTATAAAGAAACCAATCCTTACAAAATTTTCAAATGGACATACCGACAACCTATCAGATTGAATTTAACAAAACAAGAGCAGGTAAAAATAGAAGCTTTAAGGAATAAGCCAGGAATAACAGACAGAATTAAATGTACTGCAGAAGCTTTTCTTTTTTGCTGCTATACTGGATTAAGATTTTCTGACATTAAACAATTAAGATCAGATCATATACAGACAAATGCAATTGTACTTGAGCAAGAAAAAACAGACGATATTGTTTATATACCTTTAAATAATAAAGCAAAAAATATCTTGCAAAATAGAAATTCTTATTTCATTTTCGATTTACCAAGTAATCAGAAGTACAACGAAGCTTTAAAAGATTTAGCAACATCAGCCGGAATAAGTAAAAATTTAACTAGTCACATTGCACGACATACATTTGCTGTATTGAGTATTGAAAAAAACATTCCACTAGAAGTCATTAGTAAATTACTAGGACACCGCGACATTAAAACAACTCAAATTTATGCACAAATAAAAAATCCAGTCCTGGATAAATACATGCAGAACTGGAATAAATAAAAAAGCCCCGGAGATCAGGGCTATATTTAAAGTTTAATTTTCCCTTTGTAAAGCTCATCTACTGGAAAGATCATATCCCAGTTTTTACCCCAAACTATATTTCCATTTTCAATTTTAAATTGCTTAAAATTACGAAGCTCTTTATATTTGTTATGCTGAGGATGCGAGCATTTGTTTAGGAACATGCTAAAGTCAACAACAACCTTTTTTTTATCGCTAAAAGTTAACTCAATACAATATTGTTTAATGTGTTTTGCTGATACTATTTCTATTACTGCGTTCATTACTTACAATTTTTTACTAATTTTTTTACATTTTACTGTATTCTTCAATACGAAATATTCGAACCAAAGGTTTGCAATATCTCCAACATAATGCGTTATAAACTTTTCAGTTTCTTTTGCTTGAGCTGCGGGCAAATGCTCAACACCTCTCTTTTTTCGTTTTTTTAACGTTTTAAGCTTTCCCTCTTCCATGTAGATTTCATAAATACTTTCGTACTGTCCGTATTTTACATGAACGTGTACCGGTAAGTGCTCATTCGAGTAAAAATAAAATATCATTCCTAAATATTCAAAAATCTTTGGCATAAACTTTTTTTTTACAAATATATCGTTGAAAGTGTGTACATACTATTTGTTTAGTTCGGCCATTAAAGATTTAACGCTGGAATGTTTTTTAAGATTCTTTGAATCAGCTTCTTTTATAGCTGAAACGGTAACGCTATTAACCGTAGTACCGTCGTTGTCTTTTATTTTAAACAATCCTATTTCTTTAATAAACTCTACAATTTTCATAGCAGCTTTATTTCGCTTGTCGTATTCAATTGTCATTGTTGCCATAATCAATTCCTTTCTTTTTTACAAATATACGGCAAAATTACAAAAAATATTGCTTAACGCGGATAATATTTCCAAATTAACCAACCAATACCAATAATTAACAATATCAGAATTACAACAATAAGCCAGCTCCTATCCAGTGTTTTTGTTTTGGTTATAGTTTTAGATTTTACTTTGCTGTGAAAATCGGTAGAACTGCGATCTCTAAAGGTTCGCACTTGCTTAAATGCTGTACTGTCTTTAATTTCTGTTTTTGTCTTGGTGTCGGTTTTAATATCGTTTTT
>JAQVGK010000139.1 GCA_028696755.1 Bacteroidales bacterium
TGCAATTATTTATATCATAAAATTGTATAATAAATTACATTCGTTTCGGACACATTTTTTTTGTAAGCAGTAAGCGGTGCGTCGGTAAGCGGTGGGTTACTGCAAAATTTTACTCTTTGATCTGGCATAGTAATAAGATTTTACAAGCAGTGAACGGTACGTCGGTCCATCGGCTTCGCTCAGGAACCGTACTCGGTAGCAGCACTGCGTGTTTATGCAATAAGCCTCATTTGCCAAAGCCTAAGCCTTTTAATCGGAGATCGGTGGAATGTTACCAACTTACCAAACACAAAATAACCGATTACTGATTACAAATAAAAATAAAAGTCTACCTTCGCTAAACATTTACAACTAAATTTTTTGATGGAATGAATTATAAGAAAGTATTTACCTCGGCCTTCATAATCATTATATTTATTAACTTCTGCATAGCACAGGAAACCCCATATACATTTCCACAAGACACACTGGTTAGAGAAAAACTTGAACAATGGCAGGACTGGAAATTTGGCGTAATTATCCATTGGGGTGCATACAGTGAGTGGGGAATTGTTGAAAGTTGGAGTCTTTGTCCCGAAGACGAAGACTGGTGCATCAGACGAGGACCTTATGCAAACGACTACGATAAATATACTGATGAATATGAAAAAATAAGGTACGAGTTTAATCCCGAGAAATTTGAACCAAGCAAATGGGCAAAAGCATGTAAAGCAGCCGGAATGAAATATGTTGTTTTCACAACCAAACACCACGACGGATTTTGCATGTTCGACAGTAAATATACCAACTATAAAATTACCGATAAAGACAGTAAGTACTCAAGCAATCCAAAAAGTAATGTTGTTAAAGAAGTTTTTGAAGCATTTCGCAACGAAGGTCTTGCAGCTGGGGCATATTTTAGCAAACCCGACTGGCATTGCGATGATTACTGGTGGCCCTATTTCCCGGTATTCGACCGCAATGTAAATTACAATCCAAAGAAATATCCTGAGCGTTGGCAAAATTATGTTGATTACACCTATAATCAAATAGAGGAATTAATGACAGATTATGGAAAAATAGATATTTTGTGGCTTGATGGCGGCTGGGTTCGACCCGAAGGTTCACTCACCGAAGAAACAAAACCATGGCTAGGAAAAAATCAGTGGATTCAAGATGTGAATATTCCGAAAATTGCTGAAATGGCTCGCAAAAAACAACCCGGAATTCTAATCGTTGATCGTACTGTGCACGGCGAATTCGAAAATTATCGCACACCCGAACAACAAATCCCGCAAACTTTACCCGATTATCCTTGGGAAAGCTGCATTACACTTGGCTATAACTGGTATTCGACCGGACCTCGCGAAGACTACAAATCTTCAACTTGGGTAATACACACTCTTGTAAAAATTGTTTCGAAAGGGGGGAATTTCCTTTTGGGAATCGGTCCCGACAAAACAGGAGAACTTGTTCCAGAAGTTAATAAAGTACTCGAAGAAACAGGCAATTGGATGGAGATAAACTCCGAAGCAATTTATAACACAAAACCACTTTATCCATATCAGGACGGGAAATTCTGTTTCACTCAATCAAAAGACGGAAAAACTAAATATGCAATTTATTTGCTTGATGAAGGGCAAGAGATTCCTTCGGAGATTGATTTACCCAAATCAGTTTTTAATGATGTTAAGCTGGTTATACCAATAAACTCAAAAAACTCAATTAAAATCAAATCCAGCAAAAACAACTTAACAATTAAAGTTCCATCCGACTTGAAGAATCAGAAAAGTGGAATTGTGTTTTTGTACTAAAGGGAAGAAAAACTAAACACTTATTTAAATAATCGTCGCAATATACACTTTATATGAGCTCAATTTTAAAATAATTTTTATTTGTTGCAACATTTATTGTTTTAACTTGTTTATTGAAAAAATAAATTTAGTTAAAATGAAAAATTACACTTTACATAAAGCCGAAACAAGAGGAAATGCAGATCATGGTTGGCTAAAGACCAATCATACTTTCAGCTTTGCAAATTATTACGATCCAAGCCGAATACATTTTGGAATGTTGAGAGTTTTAAATGACGATCTTGTAGAGGGAGGGATGGGATTTGGAATGCATCCACACGATAACATGGAAATTATAACAATTCCACTAAAAGGAGCACTAGCTCACAAGGATAGCATGGGAAATTCGTCCGTGATAACAGCTGGCGAAATTCAGGTTATGAGTGCAGGAACTGGAATATACCACAGCGAATTTAATGCAAATCCAACAGATTCGGTAGAGCTTCTTCAAATTTGGGTATTCCCAAATAAAAAAGATGTTACACCACGCTACGACCAAATAAAATTAAATCCTGCCGATAGCAAAAACCAATATCAGCAAATACTTTCACCAAGCGAAAACGACGAAGGCGTATGGATTCATCAGGATGCATGGTTTCACCTTGCTACATTTGATAAGGATTTAGAGACTAGCTATAAGCTAAAGAAATCGGGAAACGGGATGTACATTTTTGTAATTGAAGGTAGTGTAGATTTAGAAGATTTCACTCTCCAAAAGCGGGATGGATTGGGAATTACAGAAACAGACGAAATTAAAATAAAATCAAATCAAACAGGAACAAAAGTGCTTTTGATGGAAGTTCCAATGTACTAATATCATGTTGGAAGGTGGCATAGACCTGTCAGCGTCCACAGGACCTGACAGTGTCGCTTTGCCAGCAACCACATTAGCGTTAAAATAAAATAAACAACTTAAAAAAAACAAATATGGAAACTAAGAAACTTTTCGAAGAACGCAGATCGGTAAACAGTTTTAATCCCGATAAAAAATTTGATAGAGAGACTTTAAAAGATATTATTAACATGGCAACACTTGCTCCTTCGGCATTTAATCTTCAACCATGGAGGATAATTGTTGCAGAAAGTGACGATGCAAAGGATAAGTTGATGAAACTGGCTTTTAATCAGCCAAAGGTAAAAGAAGCAGCCTATACTTTGATTATTGTTGGCAACAAAGACGGCTGGAAAGAAACAAATCCAGTTTGGGAAGAAATGCTACATAGTGTTGGCAGTAATACAGAAATGGTAAATGGAGCTAAACAATCAGCTGCATTCCTGTATGGTTCAGACGAAATTCGAAGTTTGAAATTCGCAGAAAGTAATGCTTCGTTACTGGCAATGGCAATAATGATTGCTGCCAAAGAATACGGAATCGACTCGCATCCAATGTCGGGTATGGACTTTGACGGGATTCACAAAGAATTTGGACTTGCAGAAAACGAAACCGTTGTGATGCTTGTCACTCTAGGCTATCATGACGAAACCAAAGATTTATACCCTCGCCGCCCGAGAAGAGGATTTGAGGAAATTGCTAGTGTAATCTAAAACTTAATTTGAAAGCAGCAAGACCTGTCAGCGTCCGCAGGACCTGACAGTGTCGCTGATGCTTAGCAAATAAAGGATAACTAATAAATTTAAAATATGACAACAAAAATCAACAAATATCGAAAAATAGCCGGATGGCTCATAGCTGCTCCAATTGCAGCTTTAATGCTCTTTAGTGCTTATGGTAAAATTTCGAACCCCGAAATGATGGCACAAATGAACCTTGGAAGCTGGACAACAATTATTATTATCGGAGAAATTGTTTCGGCACTCTTGTTTTTATTCCCTCGAACAAGTATCTTTGGAACAGTTTTGCTAAGTTCGTACATGGGTGGCGCAATAATAATCCACATGACTGGTGGAACAAGTATTATGATGCCAGCAGTAGTATTAATCTTTGTATGGATCGGAAGCATAATTCGTAATCCTGAACTATTAACTAGATTTCTTAACAAATGAGCATTGATGATGAAATAAAAGGAAGGTTCCGTAACGAACACCACAGAGCTATAATAAATTTAACTTTTACAGCCAGCCAGTTAAGTTACAAATTCATGCAAAAATTCAAGGCTCATAAGCTCAGCGAACCCCAGTACAATGTACTGCGGGTATTGCGAGGCAACAGAAATTTAGGACCAGTATCAATTGGGTTCTTAAAAGAAAGAATGTTGGATAAAAACTCGGATGTTAGCCGAATTGTTGACAAACTTTTTGCTCAGGGATTGGTAAATCGCACTGAAAACAATGCCGACCGACGTGTGAAAGATGTAGAAATCACCCAAAAGGGTTTGGATTTGATTAAAGACATGCGCGAGCTAATCGAATTTGAGGACAAGATGCTAAATAATCTAACGGAGGTTGAAGTTCGAGAGTTAAATAGGTTGCTTGATAAGATTAGAGGATAATAATTTAATTCGCCTCCTCCATATTAAACATTCCTTTTTTATCTTCCTTTTTACCAAATCCAAAAGTATAGCGGATATTTATTCCAAATCGGCGATTGTCGGTATATCGGTTTCCCCATGCTGTAACCGAACCTTGATCAATTTCGTATTCTACCACCATAGTTTTTAGAATATCGCGGGCATTTAGACTGATTGTAAGTCTATCGTCGAAGAAAGTTTGACGTAAACCGACATTTACGGCTCCAAAATTCTTTAATTCGTAAAAGTCCATCTGCCCATTAATCATCATAAAACCACTGAAAGTAAGCCTCGTATTTGCAAAAAGTTTTAGTTGATGAAATGTAAATAATCGCCAACTTCCACGAGTGTATTGCAGCGGTTCACCTTCGTAAAAGCCATCGTATTCGTTTAGATTATATTGTGCTCCTCCACCGAAGAAATATCTACCGCCTGGCGGAATTCCAATCATCCCGCGAAAATAAGTTTCGGTGCTTTTACCAAGGTTGTCATATGTTCTGACAACCACTCCCGGATTATTGGCATCCTCGTACATCACACCCGAGAAAATATCTGTTGTATAATTTCTGCCAACTGCAAAAACTGGGTAAGATTCGTAGCTGACATTAATCTCAATGTTATCAGTAAACTGTGGTTTTAACGCAGGATTTCCGGCTTCATACATAAACTGATCTACAAAGTTAATGTTAGGGTTAAGCATTTCGTAGCCTGGACGACTGATTGTACGGCGGTAAATAGCATATCCGTGCAATTCAAAATCTTTCATTTTAAAAACCCTTCTGCTCAAATACACATAAGGAAAGAAATCTGCTCTATTAATCAAAAAGCTTGTGTCGGAAGGAATAGTTTGCTTTCCATTCATGTAGGTGTGCTCCATTCTCACACCTGCTTTTAACACAAATTCTTTAACAAGGGTTTTCGACAATTGTAAGTAAACAGCATTTATATTTTCGGTGTACAAAAACGAATTCGTACGAATAGGATCAGAAAAAGTTAGTCCGCCAAATCTCACATTAAACTCCGCATCGTTACCAAATTGCTGATACGAGCTCTTTAATCCAGTCTCAAGCTTCAATTTTTTAGGGAATTGCTTTGTATAATCTGATTGTAAACTTATGAAATGTCGGTTTTGAAGAGTTTTGCCCGAACCAGTTAAAGTGTAAACATCAGGAAAAGTAAAATCATAAATATAATCCTGATTAGTATTCCGACTGCTGTAGTTATACCCCAACTTAGTATCCCATTCAGAACCTAATGTGTCGGGTTTGTAATTTAAAGTAAAATCTTGTTGCAGATTTAGAAAAATTGCATTGTTAATAATATCGTTATCGTTACTACTTAACTTAATATCTTCGACGGTTTCCGAAAAATTGGTATTGAGAGTATTCGACTCCATATCGGTAAAATTGATTCGACCATCGTAGCTAAATACTGTTTTCTCGGACAGATCATAATTTATCCCATACCCAGTATAAACCTGATGATTTAAACGATCTGTTGTTGCATTCTGATAGAGAAAAGTATCAATCTCCATCACCCTTTTAACGTTTAAAATCTCTTCGTTATGACGATAATGATAATTAGCATTTAGATACATAGTTGACTTCTCGCCACTGTCGTTCATTGTAAAACCAAGTTCACCATTACTATATTTACTTTGATTTGCTCCGGCAGTGAGAGATCCAAAACGTCCTATCTTCACACCCTTTTTCAGCACAATATTTACAATTCCGCCCGAACTCGAAGCATCGTATTTGGTAGAAGGAGTACGCATAACTTCGATTCGCTGAACCGAACCTGGAGGCAAACTTTGAAGAATGGTAGAAATATCCTGATTACTCATTTTCTGCTCACGTCCGTTAATGTAAATTTTTGCAGGAGTAGCCGAATTTAAAAAAATTCCACCATCCTGATCGACATATAAACCTGGTGTGCTCTCCAAAACTTCGAGAGTATTGTTACTTACATGAGCTAAACTCTCTGGGTCGACAATCATTTTATCGTCCTCTTGTCGAATTAGAGGTGTTTTAGCAGCAACCGTAACCTCATCAAGCTGATAAGCACCTTCTTTCATGCGGAATTCAAATTCACGCTCATCATCACGTATCGAAATGGATTTTTCAAGTGTTTCGTAGCCTATAAAACTAATTTTCACAGCATACAAAGTACTTTCGAGATTATCGAAAACTGCCAAGCCTTTTAAATCGGTAGTAGCAAAATATGTTGTAGAATCGGATGCTTTTGTGAGTTGAACCGTTGCACCTGGTAGAGAGTGGCGCTCTGTATCTTTAATAACAACCTTAACCTGCTGTCCGAAAACATAGCCAGAAAAATTGATTACAGAAATAAACACAGCTGCAAATAGAAATAGTCTCTTCATAAATTTCCGAACAATAATCTCTGCGAAGATAATTTTATAAATTTTGATTTTAAGAGGTTTTAGTTAAAATTTGGTTAATTAGGAATAAATCAACTCAAATTTTTCTAAACAACAAAGTATTTCTCGTGTGCGCCGAAAAATGCGCCTCTACTTCATCACCCTCTTCTATGCTTTGATACTCTTTCTCGCTAACTACAAATTTCTCATTATTCACAACAACATAAGTTATTCTGTTTTTTCCAGTCGTTGCATTCTTTGTTTGAACTTTTCCTCGAACACAATATTTGAATCCTGCATCAACATCCTTTTTAAAACGTAGGTAAATAATGTAGGCTGGAATTGCCATCATCGCATCAAAAGAAATTACAACAATAACTCTTGTTAAAAACTCTGAATGTGGAACCACCAAAATAAGAAATGTAAAAATTACTGCCGAAATAGTTAAGACAATTAATGGGAACTTTCGTTTTTTATTTAAAACAGAAATATCATCCTGAGTTAGAGTTAGTTGTTGCCGTTTACTAAATTCACCGTATGAGATCATGTCTAATTATTGCTTAAATATTTAACAATATCTATCTTATAATAAAACGAAAAATTTACCTCGAACGAGCCTTGAAAAAGGAAGGTTACAGGAAGTTTGCTTTTAAATTTATACTTTGAGAATGACATTCCCAAACTAATTTTATCATTAAAATCATGCTTTACTCCGGCAGTAAATCCTGTCATATTAATTGTAATAGGACTAATTTTTAGATTATGATTCCATGTTGTGGTAACCATTCCAAAATAATAATCATAACTCGTTTTTGAGCCGTCAACTTGATATTTACCTGCAAGAGATGTCTTATAGCTCAAGCCACCATAAAGGTGTGTATTTTTAAGTTTTAAATCCAAATAAATTGGAATTCCAACCGTATATAAACCAGTATAACAATCATATTCATTGCTATATCTTGGCTCATGAGGATCACGATTGTCATAATAATGCCGAATAGCTCCTTTATATTTCGAGAAACTAATCTCAGTAGTTAAAATTAAAAAATTAAAAAGTTGATATTCATAGAAAATGGCGATTTCCTTGGTCCCTGCGTAAGAAACCCATTTGGCAGTACTCCCATAACTCAAACTTTGTTCAAAAGGATCTTCACCTAATCTACCATATCCACCTGTTGCTTTTAAACCAACAATATGCTGAGATTGCATTTCTAGGCTAGCTCCCAGAATACAAAACAGAGAAATTATAAAGAATAGTATTTTATTTTTGCTTTCTGTCATTCAATTTAAATTTAAGTCCAATCGATGAGTTTAAGTAAAATGGAATAAATAAGAAGCGTCCCTCAGCGACAATAAAAATGTAGTTTA
>JAQVGK010000140.1 GCA_028696755.1 Bacteroidales bacterium
TATAAGAATATTGTACTTCATTCTCAGGTTCATAAAATATAGTCTCAATATTCTCAAAATCATTGTCGCAAGTAGAATAAAATGAAGTGTAATAATCGTCAATAATGTGATCATGAGTGTATGACCCACATAATAGAATTCTATTAGTAAAACCAACATCAAAAACCACAAACTGTTCAGGATATCCACTACCTAAAACAATTGATTGTAGAGTGTCTCCAACTGGATTTACGTTAAAAATAAAAGAATTTCTCCAATTGTGACCGCCAATAACAAAGTTACCGTCTGACATTTTTGTAACCCCCCAAAATACTTCAGAAGAATAGCCATAATTTAAGATATTTGTATTTGAGGAAATACCATCAAGATCGCCGGTTATCCATAGCAGGTTATCTGTATATTTATCATCGGTAGCCGTAGAGCCAACACAAATATATCCTGTATCCGAAACTGCAAGTTCACGCAAATGTTCCATGACCCCAGTGTCAAACTCCTTGTGCCATAGAATATTTGCATTTTCGTCAACCCTCATTATCATTGTATTATTTGGTTTAAGGTCTCCGGGTTCTCCTTCGGTGCTAAAAGTTCCCTCACCACAACAAATAAATGTACCATCTCCAACTGGCTCCATGTCATAAATCATATTAGAAGAGCATGGCAATGAACCGTACATTTTTTTCCACTTGTAATTGCCTACACTGTCAATTTTAAAAAACATCATTTGAGCGAGGTACATACCATAGGCTGCATAGCCTCCAAGTAAATACCCACCATCAGAAGTTTGTGCTCCGGTAAGAGCCATTATTACAGTGTCGGAAGTTTCGGTGCGGTAGGTTTTCTCAAATACTATGGATTGTTGAGAATGAATTAAATTGGAGGACAAAATAGCAACTGCTATTAAAAGATCTTTAAGGTTTTGCATAATTAGCTTCGTATTAAATTATTTTGTAATTTTGCACTGTTTTTAAGTAAACACTTCCGGGTTAGCAAAGGTGCAGTCTGCCGTCAAACAGTTTTACGCACCAGTGCTGCCCGGTTTTTTATTTTATCAATTAGATTTTACCATTATTAAATACTATAAGCTTCATTAATCATTTCATTTCAAATCTTATTAAATCTAACAATACTCAATTCAATTTATTGCAAATAAAACATCGCCATTCTCCCCATTTCAATTACTGCTCATTAGCGATATATATATATATATATGCTTAATTTTTCAACACACTGTTTTGTTTATACAAAACAGAACGCAATTTAATCAATAAATTTGAAGTGCAAGCGAAATTATCGTTAAATTTGTAAAATAATTTGCAGATATTTTATAAAATTGAGCTAAGTGGCTGATTAGTAGGAAATTAAATTGTATAAAATTGAATAGGTTTGATCTTCAACCTTAAATCCGCAAACAGTTTACTACTACATGTCTGAACTACATGCCACCTGTGGAAATGCTCGATACTCCGCTCCTAACCGTAGCTACGGCTACGCTTACTGTGCTCATATCTGCGCTCACCACATCTGTCATGCATTTCAGCCCTTCGTTACGCAAACCGCTTGCGGATTTAAGGTTCAACAATAACAACTAATTTTTCGTGGTCGCAATAAATATTTCTGATAGTAATTATCATTCTTCCTCCCTACCCGCGGTATATCCTCTCCATTTATCAACAAGAGCTTGCATATCGGCATGTAATTCCGACTCGAAGAAAATATCTTTGCCTGTAGCGGGATGAACAAAACCAAGCGATTTTGCGTGTAATGCCTGACGAGGGCAAATATTAAAACAATTTTCGACAAACTGTCGGTATTTTGTGAATGTCGTTCCTTTCAAAATCTTATCGCCACCATATTCCCAATCGTTAAACAAAGGATGACCGATGCTTTTAAAATGAACTCTAATCTGATGGGTACGACCAGTTTCGAGGCGACATTCTACTAAATTTACATATCCTAAACGCTCGAGCACACGGTAATGTGTAATTGCTTCCTTTCCGTAATCGCCATCGGGGAAAACATCCATTACTTTGCGATTTTTAAGATTACGGCCAACATGTCCGGTTATTGTACCAGTATCGTTTGGGAGATTTCCCCAAACCAATGCTTGATAGGAGCGTTTACAACTATGATCGTAGAACTGTTTAGCTAGTTTGTTGAGGGCGATATCCGATTTTGCAATAACTAGTAATCCAGATGTGTCTTTATCAATTCGGTGCACAAGTCCTGGTCTGATCTCGTTTCCATCAACAGATGGGAGCTGTTGAAAACGATATGCTAATGCATTAACTAGAGTTCCTTCGTAATGACCAAAACTTGGATGCACCACCATGCCAGGCTTTTTATTTACAATTACGAGATGCTCATCTTCATAAAATATGTCGAGAGGAATGTCCTGAGCCAAAAGTTCGTGCTCGGTTTTTGGAAAACTGAGGACAATGCTTACAACATCTCCAGGTTTTACTTTGTAGGAATTTTTTGTTGCTTTACCGTTAACAAGAATATTTCCAGCTTCGGCAGCATTTTGAATACGGTTACGAGATGTGGAAGCTAAACGGCAAACCAGATATTTGTCGAGCCTCATCATCTTTTGACCAGGCTCAATAACTAAGCGGTGATGTTCAAATAACTCTGATTGTTCAAACTCTTCCGACGAATCCTCAATTTCAAAAACCTCTGTACTCATAGTCATTATCTGGCAATAAGCAGCTTTTTGGTTTTATATTCGCCTAGATTCGATACTAGTTTAACAATATACATCCCAGAAGGCAACTCAGAGGTATTAATTTCACTCCCTGCATTTTCTCTCATAATAAGTTTGCCCATTGCATCATATATTTCTGCAATATCTTGAGTTGAAAGTGATGAGATTTTAATGTAATCGTTAGCAGGATTTGGATAAATATCGAAATCAGCAACTATTGGCTGCTCAACATTCGAAATGTCGATTGGCTTATAACCAAAAACTGGACGAACCATTAATGCACCAGCAATTGACGAATTTTGCCATTCACCGCTTACATTATAAAATAAATGTTGGTTCGACACATTATTTAAATCGAAACCACAATTAAGCATATCGTCTGTAGTTTTGGTCCAACCGATATAAAATGTTGTATCCACATATAATGCAGTATCAAGAGAGTAATAAAGGAATCCGTTAATTTCATCGCTATATTCGGGAATTACACCAATTTTCTGAAAAACAGTATCTCCTGGCACTCCATTATTATCAGCCCAAACATTGAGGAAGAAATACTTACGATTCCCTTCGTTCATTACTTGATTGAAATAAATATATACTCCATACAAAGTATCGCCAACAAGCGGTGTAAACTGATACGCAAGACTTGAATATGCAGTATTTTGACCAGTTATACCATAACCTTTTTCGGCAGTACCATCATCATAGGCATAATAATTTTCGAACTTTTGATAATAATGGATGGTATCGTTAAAGCGATAAATATAGCGATCTTCGGTCAAGTCGGTTCTAATATAACCTTTAAGCATAAATCTTGCTGAATCTTGCGAATCAGAGTTGTAAATATATGGGATTTTTCTCGTATACTCAATTGTCTCGAATGGCAAAATGTTTTCGGAGTCATCAAGCATAGAAAATCCAATATTCGACCCATACAAATCTACAATTTCGACCTGACGATTAATATTATAGGTATCATCCCAGGAATTTTTATAAACCCAGGTTAAAGAGTCGATAACCAGACCTTCATGATTTGCTTTATAATGGTTCCAAGGCACAGATTCGTAACCATTTAACATTGAAGCAAAACTCTTGATAAAAGCAACATCATTTGCAAGAGTATCGAGATAAGAACGAGCAGTGTCAAGTTTAATATAATCTAAACTCCAGTGATCGGTATTACTTACCCAACTAGGTTCGTAAGCAGAACTTACACTGGCATAATTTAAAAATCTAAATTGAAAACCTTTGACCAACCAATCTTCATTTGTAATTGGTATTAACACAAGTTTAAAGGTATCCATAGCCTCGCCACCACCCTGTCGCCAAACGCTCTTCCACTGAGTTTCGGGTGATTTAAACTGAAGAACGAGCGAATCTCTGAGTTCGGGTGTATTTCCGTTTCCACCTGCCTGATAATAAAAACTGAGATAAACCGAGTCGGCAGCATCTACATTAAGATTTATTGGCATCGATGTAAGATAATCAGCGATTGCAGAACTAACCGAAGGAAGGTGGGTATAAACGGCTCCATATTGATTTATGGCATCGAGAGTACCGACACCAATAGATACTGGGTCAATAGCATAATCATTATTTACAAAAGCGAATTTATCAATCCATTTTGTAGAATCTGGATAAACATAAGAATACGCGAAATCGTCGAAAAATGGCAAATCAAGAGTATCAATCTCCTGAGTTTCTTTTAAACTTACTTTGCTAAAATACTCCTTACTGTATTTTTGGAGCATAATATTTCCAAAATCGGTAAGTACTTCTTGAGCATACAAAGTACCGACAAGCAGTGTTAATATAAGAATTAAGAAATGTCTTTTCATTCCTGCAAATTGTTAATCATTATCTTCATTTTCTTCTTCCCCCTCCTCTTCCTTAGCTGAGTTGAGCAAACTTTCGTCTTTTGTCAGCCAAATATCTACACTATAACCTAAATTTACCTCATTTATTGTGCTAGCGTGAGGAGATTGACGATAAACTTTTGCCTTAGCTGAATCGTTTTTGGTCTTTACAGTCTTATCATATTCAACAGCGCCAGTATTAAGAAACATATCGAGCAAAGTATTGCTTGCATTCTTGTATGTCATACCGATTAATGATGGTACGACAGTAGTTCTATCACTCATTCCAAGACCAAGCACTAGATCTATGGTTGATCCTTTTTTAATTTTTTCGCCAGGTGCAATTTCGTCACCATCGTGCATTTGACGGATTACAACATTAACAGCAATATCTGGCACATATCTAAGGCTTCCAATTGTAAGGCCATAAGTCTCGGCCATTGAGTTTACCATTTTCATCGACATTCCAACAAATTGTGGCATTGAAATCATTTCGTCCTGTCTGCTATTAACGATAAGGTAGATTTTCCTGCCATCTTTAACCAGAGATTCGGGTTTAGGATTTTGCTCGACAACAGCACCTTTATCGTGTTTATCATCAAAAACTGTATCAACAATTTCATATTCAAAACCGTTGTCCTCAATAAGAGCAACAGCTTCATCAGTTTGCATTCCGATAACGGTTGGAACGGTTACTGAATCGCCATGTCTCGAGTATATCTTGAGAATAACATTTAGTAAAATCAAAGCAACAATAAAGAATAATATTGCTCCACCTACATTAAAAAGAAAAACCTTGCTTTTAAGAAACGGCCACACTTTTTCTTTCAGGAATGTAAATTTCATATGATAATAATTTTAGGATGTAAAAATATTAAAAATCGGTGATATAACAATATGTTATTAAAAAAAAGGACGTACCAACAACTGTGTTCTATCGAAGAGGCCACAACTCTAACTGCGCAATAGGCAAAGCGTTTTAGTGACTCGCAACGACTGCGTCGTTACTCGTCACTTTTTTTGACGCGAATTACACGAATTGCGCGAACGTATAAAAAATCAACTTAGTTGATTTTTTATACCATCAAATTCGTGTAATTCGTGTAATTCGCGTCAAAAAAGCTTGGAGTGAGCACAGCGAACGACAAGTTCAATATGCGTTTGCGTAGTCCAACCTGTCATCCCCTCATTATGCCACAAGAGTTGGGGTGATTACTACATCAGGCAAGGTAAAAAAAAAGCTGCCCCTGAGGACAGCCTTAATATTCTAATAAACGACGACGACGACTCCCGTGAATGGCTCCATGCCGTTTCGCAAATCAATGATATATTGGTAAGCTCCTGCCGGCACAAAATTATCGTTAAACTTACCATCCCAGAAATCAGATCCCGGAGTACCCTGATAAATGTGTTGTCCCCATCTGTTGAAAACATTTACGTACGATCCAGGATACATCTCGATGTATTCAATTTCCCATGTATCGTTAATTCCATCGCCATTTGGTGTAAATGCATCGGGAATACCCAAACATAATCTAGGATTTTCGGTCATTAAAATACCTAAAGATCTTACACAATTGCTGTTGTCCGTAATTGTTACGAAATATTGACCAGCACGCAACGAATCAGCAACAGCTAAGGTATCTCCATTGCTCCAAGCAATATTGTATGGGAAGCTTCCGCCCGAAACTAATACAGCAATTAAGCCATCGTTATATCCTTTACAGGTAACGGTTGACATTTCGGTAGAAACAAGCAACTCGGCAGGCTCACTAATAACAAAATTAACCTCTTCGCTACAATTATTCGCATCGAAAACTTCGACAGCATAATTACCTGAGCGGAGAGATTGAACTTGCGATCCACTGGCAATTACAGTTCCGTATTGTGTCCAATAGATATTATATGGCGGTGTTCCACCATCGCCCTCAGCCATTGCAGTACCATCATATCTTCCAGTACAAGTTACACCCGTTGTTGTAAGGATTACGCCCAGTGATTTTTCAGGTTGTTCAATAACTACAAATTCATTTGCAACACAACCGTTTAAGTCGGTAACCATCAAACTGTATGTTCCAGCAGATAGCGATGAAATATGACTGGATGTTGGCCCATGATCCCATGCATAAATATATGGAAATATTCCGCCTGTAACATTTGCTGTTGCAGTCCCGGTATTACCACCGCGACAAGGTACATCAGTCTTTTCGATAAGAATTGTAACTGGGTCGGGTTGAACAACTTGCCACGGCAAAGTTCCACTACACCCATAAGTATCTTCGATCGTAACCGAATAATCGCCAGCACCAATTCCAGCAAGATTTTGAGTAGTTTGACCTGCAACTGACCACTGGTAGTCAAAAGGTGGAAAGCCGCCTGTCATCGTTGCTGTAAGTACTGCATTATCATCACCAAAACACTTTACAGATTGCAACTCGGTAATACTAACAACACCACCACCAAAGAATCCCACATTGGTAGTAATTACTTCGGTACAACCATTAGCATCGGTAATAGTTCCAGTATAATTGCCGGGATGTAATCCTGTAATATGCAAACCATTATGTCCCTCCGTCCAAGCTGCGCTGTAGCCACCGGCTCCTCCAGCTATATTTAGAATAATTTCGCCGTCCAAATATCCACATTCGGTTGGGACTGTTGTAGCAGACGCAACAATATCTGCGGGATCTGTGAGGGTACGACACATAGACAAACTACAGCCAGCAGCATCATTAATTGTTACACAGTAATTTATTCCTCCAGTACATCCAGTTAATGGGTTAACATTTGATCCATTACTCCATGTATATGTATATGTAGGTGTTCCTGATGTAACATTTACTGTTAATTGTCCAGTTGGTTGCTGGTAACATAATGGATCAATTGCTGTAAAGTTTGCTGCAATTCCTGGATTTACGACAACAGTATGATTTGCCGAAGCTACACAAGAGTTGGCGTCGGTAACAACAACGGTATATGTGCCTCCATCTGTAATAACACAGTTTGTTATTTGCGGGTCCTCAACAGCTGAAGAGAATACACCAGGACCAGACCAACTATATGTCGCCCCGGCCACAGTTGTAGCATTTAACTGAATAGTTTCTCCTTCACAATATGGAGTTCCACTTGTTATGCTCACTGGTGTTACAGCGTTTACGACCACATCTGTACTAGCAAGAGCACTACATCCATATGAGTCGCTTACTGTTACGGAATATGTTCCACTCATTGCTGGAGTAGCAGCTGGACGAGTAGGATTTTGAACTGCTGAGGTATATCCTCCTGGTCCAGACCAAGAATATCCTGTTGCTGGATTCGACAGAGTTAAAGTAAAATCTAAAGTTTGACCTTCACAAACAGGAGAGTTGGTCGTAATTACAGGGTTTAATGGGGGAGCTCCCGTCATTGACACAGTTTCAACATATTCGCAAATACCTTCACTGTCGGTAATAGTAACTGTGTAAT
>JAQVGK010000141.1 GCA_028696755.1 Bacteroidales bacterium
ATTGCAAATTTATTGGCAGGAAATAACACCCTTCTTACATACAATATTAGTGTCGATCCAACATGCGATATGGCTCACTTTGTGGAATTTAATATGCATGTAGTTGCGGATAATGGCTTAAGCACTGATATATCTGTTTATTTGATTATTGGAATACTGTCAGAAACTTTTGAATCGGGAGGATTGGAAACCTTTGAATGGGTGCAACCTGAGTCGATTGATTGGTATTTGGTTACTGATGAGGTTTATGATGGAACTTACAGTCTTCGTTCCGGAGATATTGCCCACAGTCAACAAACAGTTTTTGAAACAGAAATGTTTGTAGTTGCAGATGGCACAATAAGTTTTGCTCGTAAAGTTTCTAGCGAAAGCAATTGGGACTTTTTCGAATTTTTAATTGATGATGTAGTTGTTTATAACTTATCCGGTGAAATACCTTGGGATATATATTCTCATCCAGTAACTGTTGGCCAACATAAATTTACCTGGCGATACAGAAAAGATAATATTGACGATGGCGGTCAGGACGCAGCATGGATTGACAATATTGTTTTTCCAGCAGTTAATAATATCCCACCCCTACTCTCCTGTGATGTTGTCGAAATCACTAATTTAATGAATACAAATCAAACTGATGTTGACCCACTAATTATTTCAAATATTGGTGGTGGCGTTTTGGATTTTGAAATTGATGTTGTTTCTGTTGATTTTAAGTCGAAAGAAATTTTTGGATCGACTCTTACGACAGATATTTCGACATTTGTCCCAGGAGAAACTTATACTGTGGCATTTAACCTTAATGCCTTATCAACGGATTACGAATGGGTGAAAAATCTTGTTATCAACTTCCCTGCAGAGATTACCGTTAATAGTTCTACCGATTTAGTAGGGCCATCAGGAACTTTATATTCTGCCGGAACAACTGGCGCTGGAGCAAGTTTGGAATTTACTACTACCGAAACTTGGGGTGTTATTCACGAAAACGAAACTGCGACATGTACGGTAAGTATTACCTTCGATGATAATTATGTTTCTTCGGAATCTACAATCAGTTATGTGATTACTGGCGATAATTATGGTTCAGACCCTCATTCTGTTAGTGGTGAAATAGAATTGGCTAACCTCGCATCTTTCTGGCTATATGTTAGTCCTGATGAGGGCTCAATTCCATATAGCTCCGATTTTGAACTAAGCTTAAACTATGACACAGAAGGAATGGCCGAAGGTGTTTATTACGCAAACTTAATTATCACAGCTGGTGAAGATATGTTGACTATTCCTGTTGAACTTACGGTTGATTTTACAGCTGGCATAGAACTGAATTCAATAGCAGAATTAAGTGTTTGGCCAAATCCGTTTAACTCGTTTGCAAAAATTGGCTTTGAGTCTGAAGTTAGTGGCTTAGCTCAAATGAATTTGTACGACATCACTGGAAAACAAATTGCCTTGCCGATATCTAGCTTTGAAACAATCCAAGGAACTAATATTGTTGAGATTGATTTTAGCGATTGGCTTCCTGCAGGTATGTATATTTTACATGTAAACTGTGGGAATAAACATGAATTTGTTAAACTGGTAAAGCAATAAATTGAAAATTCATTTACAAAAAAAGCCGAACTAATCGGCTTTTTTTGTATCAGGCACTCTTTGCTTTTTGCAATTCGTCATCCAAAGTTGAACTACGCACAAGCGTGTTAAGAACCACTTCGGTAATAAACTGTAGGTCGCCACGCTTATCGGTGTACGATCTTCGCATAAGTTTGCCGTCAACAACTACTTCAACGCCTTGTCGCAGACTTTTCTCTACCAGCTCGGCAAGATTGCCCCATGCTACTACGGTGTGGCGAAGCGTTTCTTTTAAAAGTTCCGAGTCGCGCTTATAAACATCCGATGTCTCTACTGTAAATCGCGCTACTTTATTTCCTGCACCAAACTCTTTGATAACTGGCTCGTTCGCCACTATCCCAATCAATTGCACTCTGTTATTCAAATTCATGACAATAATTTTTAGTCTTGTTGTTCTACGTTTTCATCCTCTGTTTGCTCAAACTCTTCGTTTTGTGGCTTGGCATTTTTATTAAGCTCTACCAACTTCTTTTTAAATGCAATTAACATTCTTGTGAGCTTATATCCACTAGTATATGTTGTTTCAAAGATTTCTGCACCAATGTATCCGCGATTTTTTGCTTTGTACAAACAGGTGATTACTTCTGCAACCATACGAATAGAGTATCCGGCAAAACGGATTTGATCGGGATTCGACTGGATAATGTTTCCCTCTGCAATGTTAAGTGCAATTGTATCAGCTGCCCTGCGTAATTGCGACGATAAGTAAAAAGCTTCGTCTTTGGGGAAGGCTTTTGTTATGTCGTTTATCGTTTCACCATATTCCATGGCTGTTTGCCAAATAATGAGTTTTTCGAATTTAAAATTCATAATGAAAATTTTTAAAGAAAGGCGACCGAAGAATACACTCCGGCCGCCAATCGGGGTTAATACTAAGCAGCTTTGCTTCTGCAAATAATCTCGTTCACTACCACTTCGTACACCCAGCGTTTCTCACCGTTTTTATCATCGTAACTGCGAGATGTTAGCTTACCGTTGAGCACAACCTCGGTGCCTTTCACACATTTTTCCTTCACCTTCTTAGCATCTTTGCCCCAGGCAACAATGTTGTGCCAGTAAACTTTTTCTTTAAACTCATCTTTTACTTTGTAGTACTCTGTTGTTGCCACAGAAAAATTTGCTACCATTTGACCTTCGCCAAATTCTTTCACTTTAGGATCTGCGCCTAATTTTCCGATCAATGTTACGTTGTTCACTAAATTCATAATACTTAATTTTTAGATTTTATACTTATTTTTATTTATGCTCTGGCTTTATCATCGCTGATTTTTGCTGTCTCAACCGCATGTTTGATGTTACGGTATAGTATGCTTTCGGCAAGTACCTCCGATACTTTACGTGGATTGCCCGATTTGTCGGTGTAGCTCGACGACACGAGTTTTCCTTCGATGATTACTTCGGTGCCTTTTGCAAGATTGCGCTCGGCCACGATTGCGGTATTTCCCCATGCGGTAACATTATACCAGTTTACCGATTTTTCGAGTTTGCCATCTTTTTTTACAACTGCATTTGTTGCTACTGAGAAACGTGCCATTTTCTTTCCGCTCTCAAATTCCTTCACACTTGGTTCTGCACCCAGATTACCAATTAACTGTACACGATTTCTTAAATTCATCTTTTTAAAATTTAATTGTTTAACATGTGTCATTCGCAATTTCCGAAAACCGGATAATCGTCGTTTGACAATTTCGATGCAAAGATGTGGGTGTAAAAAAAATCTAGTCGGTTGTTAAGCGTTTACTTTCGTTTAATATTCGTTTGTAACCGCTTATAAACGCTTACAAACGTTTTTCTCGCTGATTATCAGGCAGTTAGGAAATTCTCATCAAAATAGAAATTTTGAAAAATTCTGATGAATTTTTGTTCAGTGTGGGAATATTTGGGTTTTTGAATTATAAAAACCTGTAATTTAAGTGTCCGAGATTGCCCTAGGATAACGTTGTAAGCATTTATTTTTAATCAAAATATGGATCCATAATCCTATTAGGAAAATAGTATTCTTTTCTCCAAAATTGTGCAGGATTCACACTTCCTTCATATTCATTGCTGTAAATTTTTATCTCCTTTTTATCACGATAATACATGCTTGAATCTGTCATGTCGATATAACTTAACTCAATTCGAAATTTAGTTTTAAAATCACCTTCATATGTTGGAGTTAAAAATGACCAATAATAATTTGGTTCTAATTTAAGTACATGATAGCTATTTCCGCACCAACTACTTGGCAAGTATTCTATATCTTGCCACTCTCCCTTTTTATTTAATGCCTGAACTTTCATTTTTAGTCTACTATCCTGAGCGCTAAAATATATAGTATCATTAGAATTATTCGACACAAATACTGATATTCCATTGTAATTCTGAAATATTGTGTCTTTTAACTGAGTATTTACGGTGATGCTTAAGATATCCTCAGGGAATTCACTTTTCTTATTTATTTTTTTTGGCACATTTGATGATTCAGCCCAACCACCATAATAGTCCTCATTATTTTTTGTTGAATATGCATAAAAATAGCCGCGATTCATAAAATCTATATTAAGGTTTGAAATAGGAGGACTTTCCTTTAAAGTATCCTGCCAGACAATTTTACCATCTTTGTTTAAATAGGTTATTTTATCATCAATATTACACAATAATAAACCTGAGTCAAAACCATTACTATAAATGTCTTTAATAATTGGATCTATAATAATAGAGCCATCTCTTTTAGAAATACCATATAGGAGTTCATCCCAATTATCATTATTATCCTGATCCCAGAAGGAAAAAGCAAAATATTCATCTTTTTCACCTAACCTTATTATTTCTTCAAATTTAGGTTTTATTAAATACTTACCAGTAGTATCAATTAACCCGTATTTTTTGTTTTTCTCAACAAAAGATACTCCATTGTTAAATTCATAATCAATTATTCTTGAAAATTTATCCTTGGAGATTTTATTACCATTTGTGTCTATTATAAAATAATTATCATCTTTATCTTTAACAATTGCTCTATTATCATTGAAATCCTGGGCATAGTCAATAGTTGTGTCATTAATCACAATCTCACCTTCAACATTAATATATCCATTATATGATTTGTCTAAATCATAATCAAGCCATTCTTTTTGTGGTAGCCAGTACTGATAAAGAAAAACCACTGCTAGTCCACAATGGATTTGTCCTCTAATCCGACAATTATTTTTTGAATCCATTGAAAATACTAGTTTCCCACTTTTATCAACAAAACCTGTGCGTGATGTGTAATGATCAATTGTATCCCATGGTTCAGCATCAATTTCTATTGTAAAATAGCCTTCAGAAATGTCACTTATTTCACTATATAAACCATAAGGAATTATAAATTTACCGAGAGTGTCTATTACTCCTATTTCAATATTTTTTGTAATCCCATTTTCTTCGTCGGAGTAGGGTTGATGGTTCAGTCCTTCAACCACAGCAAGCCCATCAATGAATGATTGTACTCTTGTGAAAACAGTATCAATAAAAAGTTCACCTTTTTTATCGATGAATCCAATTTTTCCAGAATAAGATTGTACCGGTGCTATACCATTTTGAAACTGACCAATATAAGGAAAATTAACATCAAATAATTTATTACCTAATGTGTCAATATAAAATGGTGATCCATCTAAATACACAATAGAAATGTTATTATTAAAATTTGTTGCAAAATCATAAATTGGATCAATTTTAAATAAACCCTTTTCATTAATATATCCATATTTGCCATTTATTCGTACTGGGGCGAGTCCTTCAGTAAAGCTACCTGCTGAAAGAAATGTAGGTTCAATAACAATTTTACCTTGAGGATTAATATAGCCTAGTTTATTGTATTTATAAATTTTAAATAGGTTTTCTTGTTCTTGAGAATAGCAAAAAACTATTGCTAAAATGAAAATTGTTGTTAAAATGTATTTCATTTTTTTTATTTAAATTACGGCAAACTTACAATGGATTAAGAAAATGTCATTTATACAAAATAATTTATCTATTTATGAATGCAAATTCGGACACTTTTATCTGCAAATCTATAAAAATATTTTATAGCATAATAAATAAGATGTAAACTTTAACTGTTAATTGATTTAAGATTTAGTAATAGTTTAATTATTTAAAGTTGAATTTGCTAATTATGATCTGCGCAAACTATGACATAGCCTTTATTTTCCAAAAAAGCAGCGAAGACTTCTCCTCGCTGCTTTTTAAAATGATTGTAATTCTTGTTTTAGAATTTGTATTCGTTTTCTTCGATTAGGAAATCGGCAACTCTTCTGCGGGCATCTTTAACATTTACACCTTCTACGCAGCAAAGATTTTTCATAGCCTTGTACATTCTGTCGGCTTCGTCACCTTCGTACATTGAGTAGATAGCATCCATTGCATTTTTGCTAATAACCGAAGCAGCATCAAAAACATTAACAGCCATCATGTCTTTGTATAAATCGACATTTGATTTTAGGCCAGTTTCGCTAATTTTCTTGATTCTTAATGCCATAGATTCTGCTGTGTAAACCTGCATCATCATGTTACTGATGTTGTTTATTACTTCTTGTTCTCTGAGCATGTCTTTGCCGTATTTCTCTTGTACAGCGTGAATCATAATCAAAATTGCTTTCTTGAAGTTGCTGATATAACGTAGTCTCTTCGCAAAGAAATCTTCGCCTGCTACTTTGTCTTCGCGACAAGATTCCATGTTCTTGAAATATTCTTCGGCAGGACCAGCCATGTCGAATTCGCCTTTCATCCCACGTTTGATAGCAGTTTCGACAAGTAATAAACGGTTAATTTCGTTTGTTCCTTCGAAAATTCTGTTGATACGTGAATCGCGGTAACCTCTGTCGGCAGCCATTTCTGCTGAATAACCCATACCACCGTGGATCTGAACAGTTTCGTCAGCAACAAAATCGAGAGTTTCCGAACCGAAAACCTTTAAAAGAGCAGCTTCTACAGCATAATGACTAATAGCTTCGATAGCAGCGAGACCTTTGTTCATTCCACCTGCTTTAAGTTCTTTCATCATTACGTCGATATCGTTACTTGCTCTGAAAATAGAAGATTCGAGAGCGAAAGTTCTGATAGCTTGTTCGGCAATTTTATGTTTAATTGTTGGGAAGCTCGAAATTAAAACGTTAAACTGTTTACGTTCGTTAGCATATCTTACAGCATCGGTAATAGATTTTTTAGCAGCACCGATCACGTTTGCACCAAGTTTGATACGTCCCATGTGCAAAATGCTTAGAGCGATACGGAATCCCATACCTGGACGACCGATAAGATTTTCGACAGGAACCATTACGTCGTTGTAATAAATCTGAGCTGTTGAAGAACCTTTGATACCCATTTTATGCTCATCAGGACCAATAACAACACCCGGCATATCTTTTTCTACGATAAATGCAGAAAGAACGCGGTCGTTATCAATTTTTGCAAAAACTACGTGAGTGTCAGCAAATCCTGCGTTGGTGATCCACATTTTCTGTCCGTTGAGGATATAATGTTTTCCATCAGCCGAAAGAGTAGCTTTGGTTTTTCCTGAGTTTGCATCCGATCCAGCGCTAGGTTCGGTAAGACAGTATGCTCCGATAAATTCGCCGCTAGCAAGTTTGGTTACATATTTCTGACGTTGTTCTTCGTTACCATAATACATAATTGGCAAAGTTCCGATTCCGGTAGAAGCCATAAAAGCAACCGAGAATGAGTAACCAGCACCAATATTTTCGGCAGCAAGCATTTGAGTAACAAAATCTTGCTCAAATCCTCCGTATTCTTCTGGAATTGCAATACCCATCAAACCAAGTTCGCCAGCTTTTCTTACAGTTTGTGCCATAAGTTCGCGATCTCCCTTATCGAGTTTGTCGGCTATAGGATGCACTTCGGTTGCAACAAAGTCTTTAATTGTTTGTGCAATCATCAACTGCTCCTCGTTGTACTCCTCGGGAATAAAAACACTTGAAGAATCGGTAGCTTTCACCAAAAATTCACCACTGTTTAAAGTTTTCATATAATTTGTTTTAGGTTAATCTGAATTTTTAACCCTGCAAAAATAATTAATTTTTGCATCATCGAGCTTATTAAATTGTTTTGTCATGATTTTTGGTTTGCTAGCGCACCAAAAATGCACGCCAAAACAGAATTTTTTGCACATTTTAACCTCGGGCTTTCACTATGTTTCAGCCCAGGGTTAAAAATGTTGAGCCTTACAGGCTCTGTGGCCCAAAGCGGCACATTTTAACCTCGGGCTTTCACTTTGTAAGTCTAAGGTTAAATTATTTTTGCATCATCGAGCTTATTAAATTGTTTTGTCATGATTTTTGGTTTTCTAGCGCACCAAAAATGCACGCCAAAACAGAGTTTTCTG
>JAQVGK010000142.1 GCA_028696755.1 Bacteroidales bacterium
ATGTTCTTTTACCCACTACCGACAAACTACTGTATGGACCAACGTTTCCACTTAAATACACATTTCCAAGGGGAACTTTATATCCGATATAAACAGGAATTTCAAAACTTCCGAAACTAGCTTTTGAAACAGCAAAACGATCTTTGTATTTATCACCCTTTGTAATATAAGAAATCGAAGTACTGATGAATATCATTTTGTAAAGTTCAAATTCGGCTGCAATACCAAATTGATATCCATACTTTAAACTTTTTTGAACATCAGATTCAATTGTTGATTTTTCTATAACCGTTGCGGCAGTCATTCCGCCAATAACGCCATAATTTAATCCTTGAGCCTTTGCTATTGTTATTGTAGCAAGAATGACAGTGAGTAAAAAAATTGATTTCATAAAACTTTGCATTTTTTACAAAATTATGAATTTTTTGCATAATATGCACTTTGCAAGAAGAAAATCATTTAATTAGCCCGAATTTTTATCAACATAGTTTTTAAGCTTTTTATGCAAAGAAGCTAGTTTTCTACATTTTAATCCATACGATTCGGCTCTGAAAAACATAACTTTAAGTTTGTCTTTTTCACTTAAAAATCCGTAAGATTCGATTGCCTTCACATAGTCTAGCTGTTTTTTACCTTTTAATACTCCCTTTAAAAATTCGGGGTGGGTTGCGGGGTACTGTTGCAACTGCATTATTGGGTCGTAAGGCATGTGAGTTTGAATAAAATCTTCTCCTTTTTTCTTGAAATACTGATATTTCATTCCGTTTTCTTTTTTAATCAGTTCGGAGTCAAAAGCAGCATCAAATAAAAAATATTTCTCATCAATTTTTATAACATTCCATGCGTGGTCGGCATTGGTAATTATTTTACCATCAATTTTTACATATCCGAGAACTGAATATGCTTCAATTCCAGCAAACTGACATAAAACGGTTAAACTTGCCGAGTAATTTGTACATTTTCCACCCAATGTTTTAAAAGTATATTCAATCGGATCTAAATTTTTGAGGCTATCAATAGTATTTTGCGAATAATTAATATTGCTGCAAAGCCAAGTGTATGCAACTCTTAGGTATTCCTCCCCATCATAACCATTGGCGTAAATATATGCTGATAGTTTTTCGGGCGATTCGGTGTAAATTACAGGAATTGTGAGTGCAAAATTATCACATTCTTCGTAATCTTGCGATACTAGTGGGTTTGGCCACAGAAAGCAAAGTATCAGTAACGTAAGAAAAATATAAATGGTTGACTTATGATTCATAAGATTTTTTTATGTAATTGGTCTGCCTTATAATTGTATCACAGAATTTTTCTTTTTATGCCTGATTATTTAGTTTTATTTTAACTAGTGTCTTAATATCATTAATGTTGTTTTCTTCGGCTTTTATTCTGATGCCCCGACCCTCGGCATAAGAAACTGCAGTAGATAATTCAGATTTTATCGTTTCGTCAACGTCAGAATTCATAATTGCATCGTAAGCTTTTTGACCAAAAACAAAAGCAACTTTAAAAAATCCTTCTCTGGGTAATAGATAAATTATAGCTCTTTTTTTATCTTTTATTCTGAAACTCCATCCGTATTTTGCTCCTGGATAGTTCCATTCTGCAACAGCCGAAGGATACATTTCCAAAACATAATCTGTTATCTCGCTCCATAAATCGTAATAATCATCACCAAGATTTTTAATATCCTCGATGCTGGGAGTTTGTGCCTTGTCGGTAAAAATGCTTATATCCATATTCTGGCTTTATAAATGTTGTGATGTAAAATTATTGTAAAATTAATTCATTTATTTACACTAGCGATTTTTATTTGAAAAATATTGCAATTATTTATGTACTAGTAATAATAATATTCTCTATTTAGGCATGGGGCATGGGGCATGGAGCATGGGGCCGGTGGTGCTAAAGGTTAACAATCTGCTAATTCTAGAATTTAGCACATTGTTATTGTGAGCACAAATGTATTTCTCTCTACAATTTACGCCCCATGCGCCATGCCCCATGCGCCATGTCCCATGCAAAAAAAAATGTAATTAGATTTTATCCAGCTATATACTTACAAAAATATTTAACAAATTTATTTTTTTTATTCGGATAAACTTTTTTAATTTTGCGGTGTTTTAGTGGATGGATTTGGATGCTTGCAACCACGTAAAAAAAATTGCTAAAAATCGTCTGGCCGTTTACATCAAATCCTATCTAATTTATTAATTTAAAATATTTAGTAAAATGAGTTATTATTTCACTTCAGAATCAGTATCAGAAGGACATCCTGATAAAGTTTCAGATCAGATTTCGGATGCGATACTTGATGAGTTTATGGCGTTTGATGCAAGTTCAAAAGTAGCTTGCGAAACTCTTGTAACAACTGGTTTGGTTGTTGTTGCAGGCGAAGTTAAATCAGCAGCTTATGTTGATGTTCAAGAAGTAGCACGTAAAGTTGTTAACGAAATTGGTTACACAAAAGGCGAATATCGCTTTGACGGAAATTCTTGTGGTGTTTTATCTGCTATTCACGAACAATCACCAGATATTAACCAAGGTGTTGTTGAAGGCGCTGGATTGCACAAGGAACAAGGAGCTGGAGACCAAGGTATGATGTTTGGTTATGCTTGTACCGAAACCGACGATTATATGCCTTTACCGCTTGATCTTTCGCACCGTATTTTACAAGTTCTTGCCGACATTCGTCGCGAAGGCGAAGTTATGACATACTTACGTCCCGATTCAAAATCGCAGGTAACAATCGAGTATGCTGATGATAAATCTCCATTACGCATTGATACTATCGTTGTTTCGACTCAACACGACGACTTCGACGAGAACGAAGAAAGAATGCTTAACAAAATCAAAGAAGACGTTAGAACAATACTTCTTCCAAGAGTTAAAGCAGATTTGCCACAGAGAATACAACAATTATTTAAAGATGATTTTACTCTACACGTAAATCCAACCGGAAAATTTGTAATTGGTGGTCCTCACGGTGATACAGGATTAACAGGTCGTAAAATTATCGTTGATACATACGGCGGTAAAGGTGCTCACGGTGGTGGTGCTTTTAGCGGAAAAGATCCTTCAAAAGTTGACCGTTCGGCTGCTTATGCTGCTCGTCATATTGCTAAAAACATGGTTGCTGCCGGTATTGCCGACGAAATTTTGATTCAATTGGCTTATGCTATCGGCGTTGCTGAACCAGTTGGCGTTTATTGCAATACCTATGGAACAGCTAAAGTTGACGTTAGCGATAGCGAAATTGCTGTGAAAATCAAAAAAATCTTTGACCTTAAACCAGCTGGCATCGAGAAAAGATTAAAACTGCGCAATCCAATTTATAGAGAATCTGCTTCCTACGGACACTTTGGTCGCTCACCAAGAACAATTGTAAAACATTTCGATTCTCCATATTCTGGAGTTAAAGATATCGAAGTTGAACTCTTTACTTGGGAAAAACTCGACTTTGTTGACGCAATAAAGAAAGAATTCGGTTTATAATCCGTTTACTCATAGCCGCCTGTTTAAAAAAAATATAAGCAGGCGGTTTTTTTTATTAATTTCTTGGTTACTTTCGTAAAAAAAATACAGATGGAAAAGTACAAAAAATATATTGTGGGCTTAATCGGACTGGTTTTGCTATCATTATTCCTAATCTATTTTACTGATGTAATTGCCTGGATTTTAATATCTGCATTTATTGCTATGCTTGGAAATCCAATAGTTGAATTTATTCGCAAATTTCATATCGGCAAATTTCATGTTCCAACTTGGGTGGCCTCGATGATAACAATTGTAATGATGTACACAGTTGTTATTATAGGGTTTAGTCTGCTTTTACCTCTAGTTGTTAATCAGATAAATGAGTTTCAGAGTATTGATATAGAAACTGTTTCGGAAGGATTAGAGAAACCAATTAAGAGTATTGATGATTTTATTCAGAAAACTCCGATAATAAACCAGCCAGGATTTTCTACCGAAGACTATGTGCTCGAGAAAATATCTTCGGTAATAAATTTTACTACTGTCGGAAAATTTGTAAACGATCTTGGAGGTACAGCAATTAATTTACTGATGTCGCTCTTTGTGATAACATTTACTAGTTTTTTCTTTTTAAAGGATAAAGACTTGTTCGACAAGGGAGTTTTAATGATTGTGCCAACTAAATATGAAGAGAAAACCAAGAAAGTACTTGCATCTATTCGCAAACTGATTGCCAGATATTTGTTCGGAATGATATTGGAAACGAGTTTAATGGTGTTGCTTTATACTCTTGGATTGTATCTTATTGGAGTAGAATTTAGCCTAGCTTTGTTAATCGGTCTGATTTGCGGTGTACTAAATGTTATTCCATATATTGGTCCGTGGATTGTTGCATCTATAGGACTAGTGCTTTTTATAACTGCAAATATTCAGCTAGACTTTAGTGCCGAAGTTGTGCCAATGATTATTAAAATTCTAGTAGTTATAGGTGTTGTGAAGCTTATTGACGATAGTGTTTTCCAACCGTTCATTTATTCGAAAAGTGTAAAGGCACACCCTCTCGAAATATTTTTTGTAATCATTGTGGCAGGGCACATGTATGGTGTCTTAGGAATGATGCTCGCAATTCCAGGATATACTGTGATAAGAGTAATTGCCAGAGAGTTTTTGTATCAATATAAGTTTATTCAACAATTGACTCAGGGAATGAACACTCAGGAAGCTGTTGTAACAGATGAGAAGCTTGAGATTGTTGAAGATAAACCCGAAAATGAAAATCAGGAAAATGGAAATTTATAAATTTGGCGGAGCATCGGTAAGGGATGCTGTAAGCCTTGATAATGTTGCAAATATTGTTCGGACTAAAGATAACTTATGGATAGTGGTTTCGGCTATCGGTAAAACTACAAATGCGCTCGAAATCCTTGTGAAAAGCTGGTTTAATAATTTGCCGGATAAAATCAATCAGTTTAATTCTATTTGCGAATTTCATTTAAATTATATTGATGAGGCATTTGGTGAAAGTTCTTCTTCGGTAAAGGAAAAGATTGGAGTTTATTTTGAGCAGGTTTACCAGATTATCAGCGCAGATGCTGGAACAAACTACGACATGGCGTATGATAAGATTGTGAGTTATGGCGAATTGTTCAGTACTTTAATTTTTAGCGAATATCTTAAACTAAAAGGCATTGAGAATACTTTTTGCGATGCTCGCGACATTATTATTACTGATGCAAATAACCGCGATGCGAAAATCTTGTGGCAGGAGTCGGCAGATAGTTTTAATCGTCATAATTTTAACTCTGCTGGAAAATATGTTATTCAGGGTTTTATTGGTCGATCTGCAGAAGGTACGGTTACCACGCTTGGTAGAGAAGGTTCCGACTATACCGCATCTGCATTGGCATATCTTTTAAATGCCGAAAGTGTAAGCATTTGGAAGGATGTTCCTGGAATAATGAATGCCGATCCAGCTTGGTGCGATTTTGCTCAAAAACTTGATGTGCTTTCATACCTCGAAGCTATCGAACTCGCATTTTTTGGTGCAAAGGTTATTCACCCCAAAACAATTAAGCCAATCGAAAATAAAAACATTCCGCTGTATGTAAAATCTTTCGTAAATCCTTCCGATCCAGGCACTGTAATTAAAAAACTAGATTACAAACTTAAGCTTATTCCGGTTTATATTCTAAAGGAAAATCAAACATTGATTTCGATATCGCCGAAGGATTTTTCGTTTATCGTGGAAGAAAATATGAGTAAGATTTTTGGATTATTTGCAAAATATAAAGCTAAAGTAAACATTACTCAAAACTCTGCAGTTAGCTTCTCGGCCTCAATCGACGGCGACAACAGAAATTTTGATTCCTTAATTCATGACTTACAAAGCGAATTCTTTGTTAAGTACAACTCGGGGCTAGAACTTATAACAATAAGGTACTATAATGACGAAGCAATTGATAAAATGATTAGCGGTAAAAAAGTGCTGATGGAGCAAAGGAGTAGAAGCACCGCGAGATTTCTTGTTGCAGATTTGTAAATTAAATCTTATTCCACTTTTTCAAATTATTCTGCTTATTCCAGCCATCTGGAATTGCTGTGTTATCCTTGATTGCGGAAGCATGGCTTTTAGCCTTCTTAATTTCCTCCTCAGTAACAATCTTCTCCAGCCAGCGGTCAAACAAAGGATTGATCTTATTATTAAGCCATAAAAACAGCGGAGATTTTTCCTTAAGTGCGTTTTTGTAAAATCTGTTGCAATTAGTGCAATATTCATTATTGATTTTGTAATCAGTAATGTCGATACCTATAAGTTTTACCATTAGTCGCATTCCGAGCTTTAGCGGTTCGCGAAAAAATCGAAACCAAAACGACTTTGTATAAGCCAGTTCGACAAGGCGGCGTATGCAGGTGGAGCAGGAGGGCATGGTTATTCTATTTTTTTGGTAGCAAATTTAATAATTCTATATTTGTACGAAAAAAAGTCAGTGGAAATATTATCAATTCCCCCGCTCGCTCGGATTTGCAATCCGAGTGTCTGTACATTTTCATTATATATGCCAATATTTTCCATCCCCATCACATCTTCTCAAACCTCAAATTCTCAATCTTATTCCCGCAATACAATCTTGCTATATAGCTACCAGCTGGTAGCCCACCAATATTTAATTTAGTTTCTGCATTAAACAACTGCTCAACCAAAACCGATTGACCCTGTGCATTTATAATTTTTACAAACGAGTTTTCTTCAAACTGAGGTAAACTTATTTTCAGGAAATCGCTTGCCGGGTTTGGATAAATACCTAGTTCTGCGGCTTCTGTTATTTGCTCTGTGCTAACATTGCAATCTACATAAACTGGTAGGGTTATTTCGTAAGATTCTCCATAACCATTTGTAATTGTAACTGTAAGGTCGGGACCAAAATAGTTTTCGGGAATGGTGAGAGTGAAAGGAAGTTCGATAATATCTGGCTCCATATCTTCGGCAGGAATTGGATTAAACAACGTTGCAGTATCGTAACTATGATTATATGTAGCAACTCCAACATGAACGGTGAAACTTCCTGTTCCCAGTGATTTGGGAATAAAAACAGGAGGATAATACAAATTTTCTACAATCTCGCCAGTACTAAACTCCAAAGTATAAGGAGCTAATTTACCTTGTACCCGTAATCTAGAATTGTAAGTTTCATTACAATACATTGTATCAGGGAAGTCGGGACATTCTACATTCTCGGTTGGAGGCGCAGGATATAGTTCGCCTTCACAACCCAAAGAATCGGTTTTTATTAGAAAGAATTGTTGGGGAGGGTCGTAGGTAAAATCAAAAGAACCGTAACCATTTATTATATATCCTCCATCATCTGTTACTTTTATCGAACTGCAATAGTTTGAACCTAAAGCATCTGTAGTATGCATATGTTTAGACCATAAAACATCTCCGTTAGCTGTAAGTTTTAATAGCAACAAGAGTGTTCCACCATCTGCCCTTGCATAACTTGTTATTGCAATAAAGTTTCCGTCATGCAATTCTACAATATCTCCAATGTAGATATTGCTATAGCGCATTAATCCTTGCGAGTTATCATATCCGTACCTCCTGTAAAACTTTTCCCAAATCAGATTTCCTGATGTATCAATTTTACGCAACGCTGCTTCCGAAATCGGACTCATGCTCCAGTTGCAAATTGCCTGACCGCCGGCAATAATGTAGGCTGAATCTTTGGATTCGAGCATTGCCATAATTCGACCGTCGTTCTCGTTGGGGTTCCCATAGTGCCGCTCCCAAATCATATTCCCAATGCTGTCGGTTTTTACTAAATACCAATCTTGTTTGTAGGTGGAAGTGCTAAAACCGAAGGTAAAACCACCTAGAAGAAATTCGGTGTCGTTGGTTTTGATGATTTCAAAACCTGCTTCATTCGAAATAATTTCTTCTACCCCATAACCAAGTTTTATAATATTATCTGCTTGATAAATGTTAATTATTAGTACCCCCATTTCATAATCATCTTG
>JAQVGK010000143.1 GCA_028696755.1 Bacteroidales bacterium
ACAAAGCAGTCGATCCAGTCTTTAGGTTTATCTTTTTTAAATCCATCGGCAACTTCGTTAAGTTTTATCATAAAATTCTTTATCTGTACAGCCCTGTTGCCTTCGCTATATCCTGTCATGCTGAACACAATCTCTTTTTTATAGAACTCACGTATTAGAAAAGTTTTCCCAATTCTTCTTCTTCCATAAATTGCGATAAGTTCAGATTTTGTACTATTAAGAGCATTCGTCAGAATCTCTTTCTCATGCTGCCGTCCGATAATATTTCGTGCCATGGAAACTTAATTTAAACTGTTCCAAAAATACAAAAAAATATCAAATTTGGAACACTTATAAGTTAAAAAAGTGCCTAGAGTTCGGAGTGCCTAAAATGCCTAGAGTTATTTGGCTGCTGGTACAATCTATCTACTTCCATAAAAATACAGGTTAATTATTTAAAATCAATTCCGAATAAGTACTTTAGACACTCTAGGCACTCTAGGCACTTTAGCGCACTTTAGGCACTTTAGCGCACTTTAGGCACTTTAGCGCACTCTAGGCACTTTAGCGCACTTTAGGCACTTTAGCGCACTCTAGGCACTTCTTAAAACCGTTCCAAAAATGCTAAAAAATTGATGATTTGGAACACTTATAATTGATAGAATGCTAATGTAAATTATTGCGAAGAGCTTGATGTAAGCGAGAATTGTAAGTATTTGCTTGTTGAAAATTAACTCAGAAGTTAGAAACCAGAAGTCAGGTAATGTATTGTCTGTACGAATGAAAGTACTCTGCAGCAATTCAGGATGAATGCCTATGATAAACAGATGCCGTTTGAGTTCTGACGTATCTACTTAAATCTGGTGCAAAACCAAATCCCTGCACAACCCTTCCGACTTCTGTTTTCTGTTTTCCGCCTTCTGTTTTCTGCCTTCTGTTATTACCTATTTATCCAGCTCTTAAACTCATTCAATCTTAAAATGCTCACGATTGCATCAGTAGGAACAACGACTTTGAGTTCAATTTTTATACTACGGTTCGACATAAAAAACATATTGCTAATTGCTTTGTACGCAACTATCATTTGTCGGTTTATGCGAAAAAAATCTTTTGGCGAAATCTCGTTTTCGATCTGGTCGAGTGTCATGTTTAGATCGTATCTTTGGCCACCGAGAGTTGTCATAAATACTGATTTGCCTGCGACGTAAAATGCTGCAATATCACAAACATCAATAGATTTAAGTTTGTCGCCAAAATTTACCGAAAAACGTTGACGATATTCCACCTCTCTTTTGCTTAGTATTTCGATAAGTCGCTGATAATCAACTGATTGGGTTTGGTTTAGCGTTTTAAATTTTGTGAGTGCCCGCTGCATGTCGGCAACTTTGATCGGTTTTATTAGATAATCGATACTGTTTAGTTCAAAGGCTTTTATTGCAAACTGATCATAGGCAGTTGTGAGAATTACAGGGGTAGTTACTGAAATTTGCTCAAATATTTTAAAACTTAGTCCGTCGGAGAGATGAATGTCGAGTAGAATCAACTCGGCTGAGTTGTTCTTAAGCCAGTTTACCGATTCGCGCACAGAATGGCAAACCCCCACAATACTAGCTTCTGGTTCTGTTTCTTGCAGAATTGTTTTTAAATTCTGTACAGCCAAGGCTTCATCTTCGATAATCAGAACTTTCATTTTTTATTCCTCCATTTTAAGTAAAGGTATTGTGGCTTTGAAAATGCCGTTTTCTTCACCAAACTCTGCTTTGCGATCGGTAATAAGTGCATATCTAGATGCTAGATTTTGCAAACCGATACGTTTCGATGCTGGCTCAAAGTTTAGCTTACAAATTTTATTCGACACAATCAGAAAATCATTTTCGGTGTAAATTTCGATTTGAAGCGGATTCTCGCTCGAAATCTCGTTGTGTTTTATTGCATTTTCGACCAAAATCTGAACCGAGAGTGGAACTACCCAAGTGTTTTCAATTTTTTCAAATCCATTGTAATTAATCCTAAGGTTATCTCCATATCTAAGCGTTTGAAGATAGACGTACGAATTAACAAAGGCTATTTCTTTTTCGGTTTCGACAATAGTTTTGTCGTTTGCATCGAGCACATATCTGTAGATATCAGAAAATTCTTCGATGAATTTTAATGCTTTCTTGTCATCATGCCTTATCAATGATGATAACGAGTTTAAACTATTAAAAAGAAAATGTGGATTAACTTGATTCTTTAGAGTTTCGTACTGCGCTATAACATTTTCGTTTTCGAGCCTTAACAATTTATTTTTAGTGTTATTAATCTCTATTTGATAATCGAGATTTTGTTGACGACTGCGAAATAGAGCTCTTTCGATATACCATGCAAACGAAAATGCAACCAGCAGCATACCGTAGGACGATAAATCCTCTGCAATGAAGAAAACTCCGAATACAGCAAACATGTCGAGAATTACCAGAATCATCAGAATGCACAAAGCGATAACAGTAATTTTAAAATCGGGATTGCGGTATATTTTCGATTTTATCATTACATAACAGAAAAGTACTATATCAGTTGCAACCAACACCCAAAACATCACATTGTATAAATCGAAATGCAGCATCGATAGATGTAAGGTAGTGTAAATCAAATGCAGCGCGATCATTATCCGAATAAAAAGATTTTTGGTAAAGCCTGTAATCATGGAAATAATTCCGATAATTCCGACTGGCACAAGATTCTCGACAATTACATTGGTCGAAATAAGTGTTCGTGGGGCAATATTTATTACCATCCATAAATAATCGAGGATAAAAACATAGCCTTGCGAGCAAGCAAATACGAAGAACCAGAACAATAAAAAATCTTTTTTTCGAAAACGAATAATAAATGCTGCTAAAGCAAAGATTCCGGCAAAGAGTAAAAATATTCCGATAATAAAACTGATTAAAGAGGCATTTTGTAAACTTCGGTTTTGCTTGGCGGAAAAACTAGCCAATTCGTGTGTTTCGCCGATAAATGCAGTATTAAATCCAGATATGTCGAGATAACTTTTAAAATGTATGCGCAATACAAACACACTTCCTTTTAATGGCTGCTTGAGTGGAATAATATGCGAATCGAAATAGCGCCCAGGATTTTCGGGATTAAAACGATTTCCTGCTGCATAAATTAAAATAGAATCGCGATATAGCTCAAATCCAGATGAATAGCCAGTAAGTAACAATGCTGGGTTTTCGTATTCGTTTCCCAGATAAACCGATTTAATTAAAACTTCGTTGCATCGTTTTAGATCACCAAGGCTGAGAATTTCTGATTTTTGCCAGCCCGACGTATCATTGATATAATCTGTTATGTGCTTTTGTTGTTCTTCGTCGAGTTTTAAAACCTTTGCCAGTGTGTTATTATTAAAAAGAGAATCGTATTGCTGTGCAATTATTACATTTACTGTTGAAATTACAGCAATCAAAATAAGACTGATATTTTTAACGATACTCATTATTTAACGATTCTGAAATACAAAGTTAGAAATTTATTAAAACCTAATGCACTTTGAATGTTTTACTGATGATGCCTGAAAAAATCCCAATGCGCCGTTGCTAATATTTCCTTTGAAATTAGCAGGAGTAGTGCTAAAAAACGGATCGGGTTCGTAACCTGTGTTGTTGACAATGCTTGTGAAATAGTCGAAAAATTCTTTCGACACAGAGCTAAACGTAAGTTCAATAGTGTCGGTTTCGTTTCCTTCGAGCATGGCAACCAGTTCGAAGTTAAAGTAGATTCCATTTATTAGCTCGTCACTAAAATAGCCCCAGTTTCGCATCGAATCGTTAATCTGGCCATTTACAGTGGTTTTCATAATGTAATACTGGTCTTTTTCGGCAGGTTCCTGACCACACATTAGCACATAGTTTATACTGTCTTCGAAAACTACATAAGTCTCATCAATATCAAAGCATGCTCCGAGTATTGATGAGGCGGTGTATTCTTCTTCTTTGTAACTGATATTCAGAGTATATTTTTTGTCGATTTCTCCGAAAAATGGAAGGGTGTTTTTGTAAAGTCCATCGCTGATTTCGGTAAAATTCCATGTGTTTGTGCCATCACTCACGGTAACAATTGCACCGTTGGCTGGAAGAGGAGGTTGAGGATCTATATAATTGGAGCTACGCATTAGTTTAATTGTGTGAACCGAATCAACGTCAGTAATATAAGCCTCAACAACCAAACGCTCTAATCCATCGGTCATCTGATTATAGTCGAATTCTTCGCGGCACGAAAATAATGTGAATATGCTCGCAAAAATTATTAGTATCAATATCTTGTTTTTCATAGCGCTATTATTAAAAGTTAAAGTTGTAAGTGATTGATGGAACTATTGGCAAAAGGCTCATCTTGTAGGATTTTATTACCTGTGGATTATCTTTTTGAGTTTCGAAATAATAAGAATATGGATTTTTGCGGTTATAGACATTGTACACCGATAGATTCCACTCGGAGTTAAATCGTCTCTCTTTTCTGTTTTTGTTTTTAAGTGTAATGCTAACATCCATGCGGTGATATGCTGGCAGACGTGCTTCGTTACGGTCGCTGTAAACTGGAATCAACGTGTTTCCAAAATAATATCTGCCAATTGGTAAAGTAGCCGGAACTCCCGAAATATAAACCCAGTTTGCCGAAATGCTAAGGCGTGGAGTAATTTCATAACTTGCCACAACCGACAGATTATGTGTGCGATCGAAATTCGAAAGGTAAGTATTGTTGTTATTAATTCCGATAATTGTTCTTTCCGAACGCGATAAAGTATAGCTTACCCAACCTGTGAGTTTTCCGGTATTTCGGCGAACGAGGAATTCTGCACCATAGGCTTGAGCATCTCCAAAGCGAAGCTCGGCTTCCATTCTGTCGTTTAGTAGCAGATTTGCATAATCTTTAAAGTCAACTTGATCGAACATTCGCTTGTAAAACAACTCAACCGATGTTTCTAGTCCTGGCTTTTCGAAATTGCGGAAATATCCAGCATTAACCTGATGTCCGCTTTGTGGTTTTACATTTGGCGAAGCTGGAAACCAAATATCAAGAGGATTTCCACCAGATGAGTTTGAAGCAAGTTGAACGTACTGCATTGTGCGATTATAGGCTGCTTTTACTGATGATTTTTCGTTTATAACCCAAGTAAGACCAAATCGAGGTTCAAAACCTGTATATGTGTTGTAAATTTCGCCTTTTCCATAATGCACGGTGTCAACAAATCGGTATGCTGTGTCGTAGCGATTTACTGTTGCCTCGCCAATATTACTAAATCCAGAAAATCGAAGTCCATAATTTAATGTCAGATTTCCAGCAATTCTATGATCATTGCTAAAGTATCCAGCATATTCTAGCGCCTGCGATTCGTTTAGCTTGAAAAGAAATGTTGTGTCTTCCATCTTAACATTAAAAACTCCGGGATTAAACTCATGAAATGTTCCTGTTACTCCAAAGCGCAATGTGTTTTTCGAATTTGGATAGCTGGTGAAATCATATCTTAATCCATAATCGCGCAAGTTTGATTTCCATGTGAATTTTGGGGTGCCTTCATCATTGCCCAGAAAATATTTATAGTCGGAATACAAAAGTGTGAGGTTCGAGAATAGTTTTGGATTGTAAATATGATTCCATCTGAAAGTCTCGGTGTTGTTTCCCCAGTTTATATCCTGTCCAGTAAATCGAAACACATCTTTTCCCATGTATGACGAAATAAATATGCGGTCTTTGGCAGAAATATCCCAGTTGATTTTTGCATTTAGATCGTAAAAATACAAAGTGGTTTGACTAAGTAAACTGTCTTTTTTCTCGAAAAGCGGGAAAAACAAATCGGCATAAGTGCGACGTCCCGAAACAATAAACGATGCTTTATCTTTAACGATAGGACCTTCAATGGTGAGTCGGCTCGAAATTAGTCCAATGCCACCATTTGCATCAAAATTCTTTTTATTTCCGTCCTTCATCCTTACATCTAGAAGTGATGATAATCTTCCACCATTTGCAGCAGGAATATCGCCTTTATAAAGTTTAACATCCTTAATCGCATCCGAATTAAAAACTGAGAAAAACCCGAGCAAATGTGATGGATTATAAACTGTAGCTTCGTCGAGCAGAATCAGATTTTGATCGGCCGATCCGCCACGCACAATAAACGAAGACGAACCTTCACTGGCAATGCTAACTCCAGGCATTAGCTGCACTGCTTTAACAAGATCGGATTCGCCCATAAAAGTCGGAATCTGACTGATTGCTTTGTTGTCGAGGCGGAACAGACTCATTTCGTTATTAGTAATGTTGTCGTTACTTTTTTTATCGCTAATCACAACTTCGGAAATAACATTTGCCGTTGCAGAAAGCTCTATATCGAGGGTTTTGTCCGCGTCGAGATTAACATCCATTATTATTTCGGTATAGCCAATATACGAAAATGAAATTTTGTATTGACCCTCGGGCAAGGTGAGCGAGTAAAAACCATAAATATTTGTGGTAGCGCCTGTCTTTGTTTCGGCTTGATAAATGTTTGCACCGATTAGTGTTTCACCGTTTTCTTTATCTTTAACATAACCACTAATTGTATGCTTTTTTTGTGCAAATACTTGTCCTAGAGCGAAAATCGTAAACATCAGGATAAGTAGAATCTTAGTTTTTAGTTTCATATTTCATCATTTATTCGCTGCAAATTTATTTGTGAAAGTATCAATATTAAAAATATAATGCGCTAAATCGGTATTATTTTGTTCTGAGTTTTAAAAATGTGGGAGTGAGTATGAATTGAATTAAAATTTAAAATAAAGATTAAATATTCTATGAAATTAAGAAGTTTTGTCAACTTGTTTGCTTATTTTTGTTGCTGTAATTCTAAATTTTGAGATATGATAAGGAAAGATTTTTTGTTTATTTTGACAGTATTTGCTTCGTTACTAATAGTTTCGTGCAATAATAATTCATCTGATAAAAAAACAGAAACTAACACTGAAAACGATGAAAAGCTGGAGGTGAAATTTTTGGAAGATTTCGCTAGTTTTGAGGATTCGGAAATGGTAGCAGAACATTTTGGTGAAGAGAATATTTTGAATGATACGTGGTCTATTGCCGAAGGAACAGAAACGTATTTGGTAACAATCGTAAACCCAGAGTGCAAAAATCAGATAATTATTTATTGGGATAAGGCTTCGAAAGATTATAAAGATTTTGCTTTTGTAGAAGCACGCTACTCTGAATGGGACATTATGGGCGAGGAACTCACAAATGAAGGCGCGACTTATCCTTCCAAATCAGGCGTTAAAGTGGGAATGACACTCGCCGAACTCGAAAAACTAAATGCAAAACCAATAACATTTTTTGGCTTTGGTTGGGATTACGGAGGAATGGTTACTAATGCTAGCGATACTTTTAAAGGCTTAGCAATTAGTTTATTTTGTCCAACAGAAGAAGACTCGCAAGAATGGGTTGATGCATACATGAATGTTGTTGGAGACCGTGAATTTACCAGCGATGATGCTGCGGCTAAAGCAATTCCAATTTTTGTAGGTTCGATTTCGTATCACGGGGAGTAGGTGTAGCCTGAATGCAAAGTCGTGGTTTTTTTCTCTGGCTTACTATAATTGTAATCGGTAATCGGTGGTCGGTGGTCGGTGGTCGGTAATCGGTGGTCGGTGGTCGGCAATCGGTGATCAGTATGAACCCTGCATTATTACCGACATACTGACCACTGCTTACCGATTACAAAAAAAATAGCAGGATGCTCAAACCCTGCCTTATTCCCGACATACTGACCACCGCTTACCGCTTACAAAAAAAATAGCAGGATGCTCAAACCCTGCATAATTACCGACATACCGATTACTGCTTACCGCTTACAAAAAAAATAGCAGGATGCTCTAACCCTGCCTTATTACCGACATACCGACCACCGATAACCGATTACAAAAAAAAATAGCAGGATGCTCTAACTCTGCATAATTACCGACATACC
>JAQVGK010000144.1 GCA_028696755.1 Bacteroidales bacterium
CTATCTACCTCTATGTAACCTGCAGGATCGAAACCCAGAAGATAGGGCTTATCAAGCAGCAGGTAGTGTAACGTGGCCTGAAAGTTTAGCTTTGAGCTTACTTTATAGTCTGCCCTTAGGAAAAAGTCATTAATACCGGCCCAACGAACCTCGCGGAGATCGGCCGAGGTAAAGTAGTCCATAAACCCCATATGGGCATGGCCAGCACACATTATCCTATTGAAAGCTGTGTAGTACCCCGAATCGCCTGACCAGTCGTTACCTGAGTATATATCAGCTGTAGCCGACAACTTAAAATTTTCCGTAACGCTATACCAAAGGATTGCATTGTAGCTATAGGCTCTTATCTTTCTATTAGTCTCTCCGAAAGCACCATTGCTAACCCATGAACTACCCATCTGATAATAGCCGCCTATACGCCCACCCATTGTATTGGTAAGGTTAAATATACCATTGGCGCCCAAGGTATTCCTTCCGTACATGGTGTGAACATCGCCTGGATTTTGCGTTAAATCGAATAGGTTAAGCGCATTAAACCTTAGGTTGTCCGACACTTTCATGTCGTACCATAGGAACGACATGTACTTAAACGACAATGGTGTATTGTAAAGCGAAAGGAAGTTTGTCTCGCCCAGATTGTTGATCATGGTTCCCCAGTGTAGATTTATCCCTAACTCCTTGTTGCCATACATCAGCAGTGCGGCATCATAAGTAACCCCTGTGATGGAATAATCCCTTGCTGCCATTATTCGCTGATCGTCGTAACGCAACTCCTGACGACCAAGCTTAAATGCGAGATTTTTATTTGGCTTGTATGCTGCCCAAGCCTCGTAGAGGTGAACGGCATTGCTTGCCATTGCATTCCAGTTCTGTCCCCATACCCGGGCATCCTGTGCCGAAAATCGGAAGTCGAAGCTGGAATCGGCAAAATTTAAGATTACCCGTGACCTTTGGCTCACCAAAGGAGCAGGGTAGCTTACATCCGAAGCTAACTCGCGATAGCCATCACGAAGTTCGGCTCGGGAGCGAAACTGACCATCGAGAGTAAGCTGGCTTTGTGCGGAAAAGCTCAGTAGAAGTAGCGTTATTAGAATCCACAAGTACAATCTATTCATAGCATGAAATTTTGTTAGCAGTGTGAAAATACAACTATTGCATTTAATGAGAGTAATTTGATGGTATGATATTCCTCATCAGTAGCCTATCATAACAAAAGGTGGCTATAGTAATGCCACCTTGTATGTTACTCAATCAGAGAACTGCACTACTTAATTAAGGGTAAAATTATCTGCTCGCTTTCGCGCGAAGCATTTTTCATAACTTTGGGTACAACACCTTTCATCATACTCCCCATTAGGCCAGTATTCATCCACGACACATAGGTTTTTCCGTCGATTTTCTTATAAATTGCTACTCGACATGGCATCATCGACATCACAATGCGTTCCTTATCGCGACTCAGAATCTCGAATGCATGCTCGGGGTGGCAAAGCTCAAACACCTTGGCTTCAACCACATCCTTCCCAAACTTGTCCATAGTTTTTTGCATGTCATGCACCGTTGGTATTGACCATCCCTGCTCTGTGGCCGACTCTTCGAATAGCTCAACCGATCCCTCGAAACCATGCAAGCTCACCTGCTCCTTAAGCATTACCGATTGTGCCGATGCGTAGATTATCAGCAAAGTAATCAAAACACCCGCCACCAATCCAGCCGATGCCAACAATTTTGAAAGAAATCGTAGACTACTAGATAATTAAAATGTAAATTTGATATTCTGTCATAGTTTGACAGTCTGGATTGTTATCTTTATGCTCGAAAAGAATAAATGATATGTCAAAAAGAACATTTTTTAAACGGTATATATGGCTCTTTGATTTAATAAAGAATAACCCGTATATAACTCTTAATGAAATAATTGAAAAATACAACAATTCAATTCTTTGGAATGATGAAACAGTTGGATTCTCAAAAAGAACATTCCACAGGGATATTAATGAAATTGAAGAATTATTTGGGGTAGAAATAGAGTACGACAATGTAAATAAGGGCTATTTTATTGATTATGAAATAATCCAAGAGAACACCTCTTTACTAATTGAATCTTACAGAATTATTAACACCTTAGAGCAATTTAAGGAAATAAAGAAATACATTTCAACTGGTTTTTACAATACAGGAAGTGAGCACATATCAGCAATTCTTTGTGCCATTAAGAATAAAAACACTATTGAGTTTTCCTATTACAAGTATGTTGGAGGAGAGTTTTCGCAAAGAGAAATTGAACCTTACTTTGTAAAAGAATTTAAGTTCAGATGGTATGTAGTTGGAAAAGACATTGAAGATAATCAGGTTAAAACTTTCGCTTTAGAACGAATTCAAGGAAATACTTTAATTATCAAAACAAACGCAACTTATCAAATCCCAGAAGATATTAACCCCGAGAATTTCTTTGATGATACTTTCGGAATTTTTAAACTGCAAAATACAGAACCAGAAAAAGTTGAACTATCATTTAGTCCGTTAAAAGGTAAATTTATTAAATCCGTTCCTCTCCATAAATCACAAAAGTTGTTGATTGACAATGAAACAGAATTTAGAATACAATTGCAATTACAAATAACTCACGACTTTATAATGGAAATTCTTTCACACGGATGTGATGTAGTTGTATTAAAACCTGCAAGTTTAGCCGAAAGGATTAAAAACGAACTGGAACAAAGCATTAAACACTACAATAAGAATCACAGTATGCCATAGTTTGGCAGCCATTGAGCCTATTTTTGTAGTAAAACAATCCTACTATGATAGACGCCAACACAATAGAAAAAGAATTGCTTAGATGCATAGAGATTTTTATACTTCAAGCAGATTACAATGAATTTGCAAATTACATAAGTAAGTTAACGGACTTAGGATATAGAGTCCATATTAAAGTAAACCCCGATAAAAAACTATACAATTTCATTTTAAAACAATACAAACCAGACGATAGTAAATTACTGTCAAAAAAAGAAAATCTAACTCAACTAGTTCTAACAGAGAAATTCGCTGCAATTCGTTCACAAGATTTTGAATACGCTGTTAAGTTACGAAATTTAGAAAATGAGATTGAATATATTTCAGAAGAAGAGGTAATCAGAACAATTGCAACAACAATAAACCTGAAATTTGAATACTCAATCGCTATACAATTACAAGAAATCTATATTGTTATTCAATCGGAACTTCACTTTTTGAAATATCTTGAAAATGACCTTTTTAAAATTATAAATCGCAGTTATTCGCTTAAGATTGAGAGCATAAAAGAGAAGATAGTTGACGATATAAAACGGAATACATCTATTAGAAAACAACTTGAAAAAAAATTTGAGTATGAAAATGAGTACTGCAAAGCCTTTGTTGCTTATGTTGCCCCAAATAGGTCAGAAGAAATTATTTATTTACAGCCTTTCAGTAACCTTGACAAAAAACCTGCAATTTCTTTAAAAGAGCATTTAAATGAAATTGATTGCTCTGACATCAGGTCGTTAACCTTGCTTTGCACGTACTACCTCGAATTGCAAAAGCCATTAATGCCTTATGTTGGAATCAAGAACCCTATAATTGATGAAATTCTAGCTGATTCTTTAGGTTGGCTTGCATACCCACACCAACTTATTACGCTGTTTTCGCTTGCAACGGGTATCAATAGAATGGAAAAAATTGATAAATTCGTTGAAGATTTTAATAATAACAACCAGAGAGAAATTGATGTTTATTTAAGTCAACCTTTTTTGGGGGCAACTTTGGGAGAGATAGTTAACGAAAGAATTTTATCAAAACAAAGAAATCTAAAGTACCCGAATTACAATTATGGGTATAAAATTTATAATTATCTATTTGAGTAAAAACATATTATAATTATGGACAGACTAATTTCTCTTTTAAAAGAGGTTAAAGCAATAAGCGAGAAGTACGAAGAAATATCTCTATTGAAGGGGGAAAAATTTAATCTATTTGACATTCTCGACAGGCGCACTGATGAGGTGAAAACTCACTCTGCTATGATTGCAGAATTACTTAACCCAAAGGGGTCACACGGTTTAGGTGATGAATTTCTGAAGTTATTCCTGAATTATTTAAACACGAATGTTCTTGAGAAACAAAATCGGATAGTGTTTCAAGATGTTTCAAACACATCTGTATTTACAGAATACTACATTGGGGAAATTAATGATGAAAAAGCAGTAGGGGGGCGAATTGATATCTATCTCTCTAATAAACAGTTCAATATTTGTATTGAAAATAAAATTTTTGCAGGAGACCAACATCTACAATTACTCCGTTATCATAACTTTTTGAATAACAAAACAGGCAAACTGCTTATTTATCTTACTTTAAATGGTGATGACCCGAATGACACAAGCATTAAGTGTATAGAAAAAAATATATGCTTAATGAAAGATGTTGATTACTATGGCATTTCTTATAGCGTAGACATCCTAAATTGGCTTCAAGAGTGCTTAAAATCAAGCGTTTCTTATCCAATATTGCGCGAATCAATTAATCAGTACATTATTCTTATAAAGAGTTTAACTAACCAATTAACATCAACACTTATGGAGGAGCAAGTAAAAAAGGCTATACTTAATGATATTGCTAGTGCCGAGATTATTAAAGATAATTTTGACAAAGCCGTTGAAGTTGTTGCAAATAGGCTCAGAGACGAAGTGCTAGAAGAGTTGCAAAATTACTACCCAAGTGCTAAAAGAGAGAACGCTAGGTCAAACTTAATCAGCATATTTATACCCGTTTCGAATGGGCGGCTTGGTATAGAATCTTTTAATGGTAAGGGGATATTTATGAACAAAGCCCTTTTTGTTGGCTTATTAATGCATAACCAAGAAAATCAAAAATGGGAATGGGAGAACTGTACTCAAATTTTCGACAAAAAAAAGCTTTACGAAAAATTACAGAATTTTGAAAAAGGAGACATTGGTATTGTAAATGAAATAGTTGACAAGGTTAAAGAATACATAAATACTAAAAATATAGAGGTTCGGTAAAAACATCTACAGCGTGCGCCACCCTTTGGCACACCCCCGCACTACCTTTGATTCCATATTAACCAAACTTCAAAAAATATGGAATCAATTGAACTACCAATTGGGCTAACTGCTGTTGGCGGGTTAAAGGGTGAGGGCAAAACTTCATTTTGCCTCAAACTCGCCAACCACTTAGCCCAAAGGGAAAAGGTACTATTTATTAGCTACCAAGATTATAAGGAGAAAATCAAAGAACACCTTATAAGCACTGACAGAAGTATTAATCCAGGGCTTAAGATTAGGACAGATTTTGAGTACTTTGGGTTGGATACTTTCGTAAAATTGATGTGGCACTTAGAAAAAAAATCCTACTCAACAGTTTTTATTGACAACAGCGATTTTCTAATCAAATACGAACCTTGGGATAGGGCATACGGTGACGTTGATGAATTTATTGAAGCGCTTGAGCTTATGCATCATATTTGCAGAGTTAAAGTAGTCTTCACTATAAACATTGGGCAAAAAGCAGATTATTCCAGAAAGTATCCAATGCTTAGAGATTTTAATTCGTCAAGGCTCATACCCAATAAATGTCGTCAGGTACTAGCCATTTATCGACCACACTATCACGGTTATATGGAAGACGAACAAGGTGTTCCTCTAAAAAACCGATTTGACATTTATTGTCTTAAAAATCAATCCGATAAAACTCTTATCAAAACAATGGACTGGTCAAATTTTGAGAGCAAACATTTTTCTAATTAGTTGCATTAAAATCACAAGAATATTATGAAACTATATATCAGCATATTAATTGCAATCACCTCATTTTGCATAAATAGCAATGCTCAAATTTCTGTAACTACAGTCGAGAGAAAAGAGCCAGAGAAAAAAGTAATCCCAGCCCCTGCATACGATAGCTTAGAAGCGTTTGTCAGTTACGGTTCTTACTATAGGGCAAATTGGCAGATACCAAAAGATGAAAAATGTACTGTAGAGGAATTTTACAAAAGGTACGTTGGTCTACAAATTTATTACCCTTCCTATAGTAATGATTTTAATAAAACCAGTACAATTTTCTTTACGGATTCAACGCCAATAAAATATTTAACGTGGGAAGAAGTTGGAGATAAATACTATACCATTCTCAAAATTCATCCATCTTTGGATAAAACCCAATACTACGACCTAATAAAACAGGAAAAAAACATTGGGCTTGGTTTAAGTGGCGCATTGCTTTTGGAACTAAAAGACGAAACCTCAGGACAAACAATATATTCGGTTGAATCAGATTATAGCAATAGGTTTATTTTAGTTCCATATTTTGTAAAAAAACAGCAATTACTTAAAAACAATACCCTTGTAGCAACGGATTACATTAGTGCTCGCAAGTTTCCCGATGTTGATGAATTCTTAAGAGTTTATGAAAAGACCGAGTTGACAGGAGAATTCACATTAATCCGTAGCGAAGTTCTCGGCAAGTCCAATAACCCTGATTCTGACGAAAGTATAATTCTCGTTTATATACTACGGAATAACGAAAATGCATTTTTGCTTTTCAACGATAACCAAAGGGGTCGTCCTGTTTTTAGTGATGTAATAACGTTTAAAGATGAGTTACAGAAACAGGAAAGCAAAAAGGTTGCAGAAGAGAAAGCAAGAATTGATGGTTATGTAAAAAAGTACGGTGCTGAATACGGTAAATTAGTTGCAAAGAATCAGATAAAAATTGGAATGACAAAACAAATGTGTGAGGATGCTTGGGGAATAACTTTTGACATTAAGAGGTTTACCGATAGTGCTGAGGAAAAAGAAATCTGGCGTTACGTAGGCAAAGGAAGACTAATTTTTGTAAACGGTATTCTATCAAACATTATTGAGTAACCCATAATTATCGGTTGTAAATTCAAAGTTTGTTATAATTTAACCTTATTAACTTTTACAATAGAATTGTAAATACAGAAATGGTTATGGAAGAGAAAATTCGCATAAATTGCAGTAAATGTAAGGACTATGGTTTTGAATTCCGTTCAAAACATAATATATCACCACTTGACTGTATTGATGGTAATGCTAATGCTGAAATCTGGATAATTGGTTTAAACCCAAAAAATAAATTGGGGCATATTGAAACAAGAAGCCAAAAGGATTTTCAATTTTTCAATCCAAATGGTCATCAATATTTTAGAGATTTCAAAAAAGTGTCAACTAGGCTTTATAGCAATTGGGAGCGTGACGATAGAAATATTGCCCATATAGATTTGGTTAAATGTTTCTCTGAAACCTTCCCACCTATGGTTGAGAAAAACGGAAAAAACAATCAAAGGTTTATTGTGGACAATTGTATTGGATATTTGAAACTGCAAATAATAAAGTATAAGCCAAAAATTATTATTTGTAATGGTTCACCTGTATGCTGGGAAATTATGCGATTACTTCCACCCAAACAAGACTATGACCTTGACTGCTTAACATCGTATTGTACAAATGTTGACAATCACAACTTCTGGATTGTTCTTTCTGGTTTTATCGGAAGGATAGACAATAGAAATAAGAGAAGATTGGGAATGGAGATAGAGCAAATAATTGAAAGTGAGAACATTTCATATTAAACTACTGAAAAAAATGTTTTAGAAAAAAGTACAAAATAAACTGAATACCAATACAGTAAAATAAAAAACTGTTGGCAACAAGGGGTGTAACCATTTGGGCTGAAGGGTTACGGGAACAGGTCGGCACGCAGGCAACTTCTTAACGGGGGATAAATCCCAAGCCCAGCGCCCCCAAACTGGTCACACCCCCAGCCGATGTAAATAAAACAGTCTTCTTCATAGCTTTTAAAATTTAAATTTAGAGTAAATAGAAGCAAATATACAGATTCTTATTCATATATTCATATATATACATTTTTAATTACCTTTTTGCCAATTGAA
>JAQVGK010000145.1 GCA_028696755.1 Bacteroidales bacterium
CCGTTTTGCCCGGCCCTCCCGCGGAGCTTCGTAGAACAATTATCGCTTAATATGACTATTTTAAGCTCGTTATTTTTTCTACAAATGAGAGTTCTCGCTTTTTTTGCTTAACTAAACGACATTGATATATAATTGTGATTTAATTAAAATAAATTCCACTTAAGTACTTTTGTGCACTTTAGACAATTTAGGCACTCAAGGCACTTCCTCCCTAATACCTCTTCACAAAATCAATCACAAACCTGTAAACGCTTTCGTAAGCGGCAAAGTTTAGATCTTGAGGAACATCTTCGGGCTGGTGATAGTTGCTATTATTTCCATCTGTGTAAACAAAAACTGCATTTACACCCTTTGCAAAAAACGAAGCGTGATCGCTTGAATAAGTTGCACCAGTTGTGTTCATCACCTCGAAATATTTTTTATCAGCATTCATTTGTTTCATAAGTGTGTCAACAGCAGGATATTCTTTCGCATTAAACATATAAACACCCTCCTCTCCTGTTCCAACCATGTCGAAATTGAACATCACTTTAACTTTGGACAAATCGAACGGAGGATTTTCGGCCATATATTCAGACCCCAGCAATCCAGCTTCTTCGCCACTGAAAAGTGCAAATACCATTGTATAATCAAGCTTTTTCTGAGAAGCATAATATTGTGCAAGATTTAAAACCATCGCAACACCACTTGCGTTATCATTTGCCCCTGGATACATTATCTCGCCCATCATACCAAGATGATCATAATGAGCGGCAATCAAAACAATAGAATCGGATTTTCCTTGAAGGTATCCCACTACATTTCTAGTCTTGTAATCCTCAACAAAATCGTTCTTAATTTTAATATAAACCGAATCGGCATCCTTTACTATTTTATCAGGTTTTACCTGAATACTTACATAATTCTTTATTGAAGTACGAGCAGTAAATTTCAATCGTCCAGAGCCCTCAATAACACCTGCAGCATTAATGTAATTCTTTGCAAAAATTGTATTGGCAAATGCATATAGCTCAGGATTATTTAAGGCTGTGGAATCTATACAAATAAAGCTTCCCGAATGATCATCGCTAAGAAAATGTCTTAGAACCCACTGATTAGTTAATGTAGTTTTCGTAATCCATTCGATTTTAAATTTACCATCCACTTCTGGCGAAGATGGAATCACAATAAAATCCTTAGCAGGGATCAACATATTGTTGTCGAATCCAAATACTGGTTTTTCTGCAAAACGATTAATATCTGTGGTATATTCCTGATAAAAAGAACTGCCAAAAGCTTTTAATCCTATGGTTTTAAATTCTCCTGAAAGATATACAGCCGTAATACTATCACCATAATTAACATAACCTCTACCGTAATATTTTGGTGAACAAATTTCATCAATTACATTACGGGCATATTTCATATCCTGAGCGAATAATCCTACAACTAGTGCAAGAAAACTCATTGTTAGAAAAAATCTTTTCATAAAGTTTTAATAAAAATATCCAAAAATCATTCGGGCAATAACCAGATATATAAACAGTCCCATTATATCATTTGTTGTAGTGATAAACGGACCTGTTGCAATTGCGGGGTCGATTTTAAATTTATCAAGCAGAAGTGGCACAAAAGTTCCGAAAACTGTTGCAAATACAATAACAGCAAACAATGCAGTGCTAACAGTAATAGTTAGAGCAAAATTGTCGGCAAAAATCAAATTATAAACAAAAATCAAAGATGCACATACTAATCCGTTAAGCAATCCCACCTTAAACTCTTTAAATAGTTTTCGTGACATCGAATGTAAATCCACATCACCAGAAGCCAAACCTTGCACAACAATTGCCGATGACTGCACACCAGCATTTCCTGCCATAGCTGCAATCAAAGGTAAAAACAATGCTAGAACAGCATATTTGGCAATATCATCTTCGTAAAAACCGAGAATAAGAGAACCGAGAATTCCACCCGCCATTCCAATCACAAGCCACGGAATTCTGGAGCGCGATTGACGAATAACATTATCAGAAAAGTCGACATCTTGTGTAATACCCGACATCAATTGATAATCCTCTTCTGCTTCTTCACGGATAACGTCCACAACGTCATCAATAGTGATTCTACCAACTAATCGGCCAATACCATCGACAACAGGAACTGCAACAAGGTCATACTTTTCCATAATCTGAGCAACCTCTTCGCCATCTGTGTCAGTTTTCACCGAAATTACATCAGCTACAAGGATGCTACTAATTTTTTGATTAGTAGAGCTAAAGAGTAAATCCTTTAATTTTATTGTTCCTTTTAGTTTCCGATTATCGTCAATAACATATAGGTAATAAATTTCATCAATATCTTCGGCCTGGTCACGAAGTTCGCCCAAAGCCTGCTTAACAGTAAGGTTTTCGTTAATTGCAACGAGCTCTTTCGCCATCAAACCTCCCGCTGTATCCTCATCATAATTCAGAAGATCAACAATATCCCCAGCTTGCTCAAGATCCTTAATGTGTGATAAAATTTCTTCACTTTTTTCATCATCAAGGTCGCCAAGTATATCTGCAGCATCATCCGAATCCATTTGCCCGATAAGATGCTCTGCAATTACATCATTTGGCAAAACCGATAGCAGCTTGGTTCGCTCCTCTTCTTCGATTTCGACAATTACATCTGCAGCAGTTTCGTGATCAAGTAAAAGAAATAAGTATTTGGCATCATCAATATCAATTTCCTCAAAAAACTCAGCTATTTCAACAGCATGTAATTCTTCCATCAACTTAATTGCCTGTGCCTCATCTTTTGACTCAATGCACTGCTTTAAGCTGTCGAAAATGTCCTTATTAATTTCAGCTGCCATTTTTTACTGTTATATTACAAAAGTACAATTTTAATTTTTGTAGGCAAATAATTTTAGCCAATCAGCTTTGTCAAAGTTATAAAATCATCTGGACTAAGTTGCTCTGGTCTAAGACTAAAAAAAGGATGGTCAATGTCTGTTTTATCGCTAATTAATGATTTAACAGAATTACGGATTGTTTTACGCCTTTGATTAAAAGCAGTTTTAACAACCATCTTAAGTTTATTTTCATCAATCCCTTCAATTACATTTCGATATCTTACGAATCTGATAACTCCTGATTTTACTTTGGGTGGAGGGATAAAAACATTTTCGTGGACGGTAAACAGATATTCTATTTTGTAATAAAGCTGAATAAGAACCGACAAGATACCATAAGTTTTATTTCCATGAGGCGATGCAATCCTCTCAGCAACTTCTTTCTGTATCATGCAAACTACTTCAGGAATCTGAGATTTATTATCGAGAACTTTAAAAAATATTTGAGACGAGATATTGTAAGGAAAATTGCCAATTATACAAAATTCTGATTCGAAAAGATTATCAATTCGCATTTTAAGAAAATCATCATGAATAAGCCTAAATTCATCGCGGTAATTTTGGGCAAGAAACTCAACCGATTCTGCGTCAATTTCGACCAGTGTAAGATTATGATTTTCTTTAATCAATTCGGCAGTAAGCACACCTGTTCCCGGACCAATTTCCAATACTGGAAGTTTTTCACTATTAATTAATGACTGCGCAATTTTTGCAGCAATATTTTTATCTGCAAGAAAATGCTGTCCGAGATGTTTTTTTGCTTTAATCATAATGCAAAAATGCTAATAAAAATCGACCAAGACAAAACTTTTTAGTAAGATTTAACTTTATTGAAGGAGAAGAAGTTTAAAAAGGCATGGGGCATGGAGCATGGGATATTAGCGCCAAAGTTCAACATTCTCTTATCCACAAATTTCGCATAGTGCTATTTTAGCAAAAATATTCTATTTACTTTTATTTGAGTTCCATGCTCCATGCCCCATGCCCCATGCCCCATGCCAAAAATATAAATAAATATAAAATTAGTCACCTAACTAATTCTCAATTGTTATCTTTGCAAAAAATACATTTTGAACAAAAAACTCAAAAATATCATCAAGGTTATTGCATTTACCAGCGTTGGATTGTTTCTATTCTGGCTCGTGTATCGCGATTTTGATTTTGCCGATCTTTTTGGCAGAATGAGTCAACTAAATTACGAATGGTTTATTTTAATGGCTGCCATTGGAGTACTTAGTCATATCAGCCGAAGTATGCGCTGGCAAATGTTGCTTGAATCGAACGGCGAGAAACCACGATTTATAAATACATTTTTAGCTGTTCTAAATGGTTACTTTGCAAACATTGCTATTCCACGACTTGGAGAAGTAACAAGATGTGCCGTGGTTTCAAAATATGAGAAAATTCCTTTTCCAAAAGTTCTTGGGACTATGGTTAGTGAAAGACTTGTTGATGTGCTTGTATTAATTCTATTCACAATTCTTGCTTTTATTGTTGGATCCAGTCAGCTTAAAACTTTCGCCGAAAACAACCCAGAGCTTGGAAAGAATCTCGAATTTTTGCTTTCTTGGCCAATTCTGTTAGGATTCTTACTGTTCGCTATTATTGGAATTGTTATTTTGGTAATGATCGCTCGTGGAAAATTTAACAAATACAAACTTTTTGCAAAAATATCGAGCTTTATTAATAGCTTTTGGGAAGGAATAATCAGCCTGAAGAAAGTAAAAAAGCCTTTTGTTTTCATTCTGCATTCTCTTTTCATTTGGGCAATGTATTTTCTGATGCTTTATGTCTGTTTTTTTGCGTTCGATAGTATGAAAGACTTAAGTTTATCGGCAGCACTAATACTTTTTGTTGCAGGAAGCTTTGGAATGGTTGCTCCTGCCCCCAATGGAATAGGAGCATATCACTTTATGATTATTCAAACCCTATTAATATATGGTATAAGCAAACAAGATGCTGCCGGATTTGCATTAATTGTTCATGGCTTACAGACTGTTTTGCTAATAATTCTTGGGGTTCTTTCTTTTGTTTTGATTCCAATTGTTAACAAAACTAAATAAAGTGCCGAGCAATAATCACAAACTGCGAACAACAATAATTCTAGTAATTAAGATTATCGTTGTTATTTCAGCCTATCTATTTGCTTGGAATAAGTTATCACAAAGTGCCGATTGGTCAACAATTTCCAATTATCAGTCAAAATTAGATTCGATAGATTATGCAATAATACTTTTCATTTTTTTGTTAATGCTTGTAAACTGGTCGTTAGAAGCTTTTAAGTGGAAATATTCAATCTGTAAAACAGAAAGTATTAGTTTTTTTAAAGCATTTACAGCTGTGTGGTCAGGCGTTACAATTGGAACAATAACTCCAAACAGAATTGGTGAATTTGCTGGACGCATTATGTTTTTAAAACCCGAAAACAGAAAAATCGCCGCCACTCAAACTTTATATGGTGATCTTTCTCAGTTTATCACAACAATAATGTTTGGAATTATTGGCATTTCGACTTTTTTCGCAACAAAATCAGCTAATTTTAACGGCTCATTTTCCGAAATCAGCATTCTTATAATCAGCTTTAGCGCATTAATAATATCGATACTGGTATTCTTTTACTTCAATCATCTAATTCAATGGATTAGCAAAATAAGGTTTTTAAAAAAAGTATTCAAAAGTTTCACCCCATCCGACAAATATACAACGAGAGAAAAATCATTGATTTTGATTTTAAGTATTGTGAGATATGCAGTATTCAGTTTTCAGTTTTTTCTAGCAGTAAGAGTTTTAAAAATTGAAATAAGTTTGATAGATTGTCTCACAGCAACATCATCCATGTACCTTGCAGTGCATCTATTTCCAAACATTGCACTCGCAGAACCTGGAGTAAGAATTTCGTTCTCTGCAATTTTTTTTGGATCATTCACTCAAAGCATTTCGGGAGTTGCGATAGCGTCTCTAATTATCTACCTCATTAATGTTTTAACCCCAATTTTTTTCGGAGGCATAAACTTGCTATTTTTCAAGAAGAAAAACTAACAATTAGAAATAATCGGATGATAAATATCAGATATTTTCACTGACAATTCTCACATTTCTCAATAAAAAACCAAACACATCCAAAAGAAATTGTTAAAAACTTTATTTAAGATTTTCTTAACATTTTAGGTTTATGTCTGTTTATCAGTCATTTAGGTAAATTTTTCAAGAGATATTTTGAATTTTTGGACAAATAATCGCATTTTTTTTCAACAGCCATGAGTTTATAAACATTTTTTGAGTATTTTTACCAGTTGAATTTCGTTTGAAATTTCGTTTGATTTGGAACTATTTATTAACTAAATTTTTGTAATATGAAAAAAGTGCACAATCTATGGCGCATATTAGCGCTACTGGTGTTCTTCCTACCCGGACTTATTACCAATGCTCAGGATTTAATCATTTCTGGCATTTGTGATGGACCAATTAGTGGAGCGCCAAAGGTTTTGGAACTGTATGTTGTCAATGACATTCCCGATTTATCGGCATACACGATAAAAAACCAAACTAACACAAGTACTACATGGGGTAGTGCTTATACTTTGAGTGGCTCAGCAACAGCGGGTGACTACATTTTTATAACCGGAACTTCTGGCACTGCTGTTTTTAACTCATTTTTCGAAAACACATTAACTCCATTAGAGAACAATGTTATCAATTTAAATGGAAATGACAGAGTTGCAATTTTTGATGCTTCAGACAACATTATTGACATTTTTGGCGAAGCCGGTGTTGATGGTACTGGCACAGCTTGGGAATATCTTGATGGTTGGGCTTATCGCACAGGCATCACTGCCCCCACATCCACTTTTACACTTTCCGATTGGTCTTTCTCTGGAATCAACAATTTAGAAGGAGGATTAACTAATGCTACATGTACTGCACCTATGCCAATTGGCACATTCACTCTTGGAGGCGGTGGTCTCGCATACCCATTTTATGAAACATTTGAAACTTGGCCACTGGTAAACTGGACAGTCGAAGGAACTTCTTCTTATGTTTGGGAATCTAACAACGGAACCAGTCATGGTCCTGGATCTGCCTTTGAAGGAACATTAGCTGCTATGTTTGATGTTTATAACGCTTCAAGTGGAAACACAACTACTATGACTACTGCCGAAATTGATATGAGTACTGCTGTTAGCCCAATACTAAAATTCCAATATTGGATGGAAGGCAGCGCCGATGTAAATCTTTGGATTAAGGCTGAAATAAGTACTGATGGCACAAATTGGACACAAATTTTCTACCAGCAACAAGACGGTATTATTAGTTCTTGGACTGAAGTAACAGTTCCTCTTGTTGGAACTAATTCAACCACCCAAATCAGACTAACTGGATCAAGTGATTGGGGTACTTACAACCTATTTGTTGATGACCTTCAGATTAAAGAAACACCAACGACTACCGTTGACTGGTGTAACCTTCAGTGGCCTAATACTGCTGCGGTTCAAACAAACACTACATTCGACGTTTATGCACGAGTTTACGAAGTTGGTGTAACCGACGCTGTTGGACAGGGTGCTGGTATCGAATGTTGGATTGGATATAGCAATACTGATACTGATCCTTCTACTTGGACAAACTGGGTTGCTGCTACTTATTTTGGCGACGCTGATGGTCTTGGTCTTAATGATAATGACGAGTATTCTTATGCTTTATCATTCCCAACTTCTGGAACATACTACTATGCTTCTCGTTTTAGATTAGATGGTGGACCATTTACTTATGGTGGTTACAATGTTGGTGGTGGTGGCTTCTGGGACGGAACAACTAATGTTTCGGGCGTTGCTACAATAACATCTCCAATGGGTGCAGACTGCGCAAATCCATTTATTGTTTCTGTACCTGCAGACTTAACATACAATCACAGTAGCACTACTTGTGGTTTGGGTAATGTTTACAATCTTGGTGCAACAAGTTATGACAATGGTGAAGATGCTATTTACAGATTAGATGTAACCAGTAGTACTGTTGTTAGAATTACTATGACACCTAGTGTAACTTGGACAGGATTATTCCTTTTTGATGGATGTCCTGAC
>JAQVGK010000146.1:0-3472 GCA_028696755.1 Bacteroidales bacterium
GATTACGCATTTGAAAATAAATATGAATTTTAAAATTATTCTGTATGCTTATCGTGGGTTAAACCCAACTAAAGCATTAGTTCGTTTTTTCGAAACTCCTAATGCTTAATTTGGGTTAAATCGAATCCGAAATTACATAATCAACAATCCTGCAAATTGGGGAAAAGATAAATTCTTCGAATAAATTTGTGACATGCTATTGCACTCCGCCCCACCCAACAACCGGTAGCAGCAGCAAAACATTTAGCAATATTGTGAGCAAAAGTTTTTTCATGAATCTTCCTACTAATACCCTCCCCAATACTTCCTTAAACTCCATTCGGCAGCAGCAAAGATTAGAATTAGAACGAAGATTATCCACAAATCGGTGATGGTGTGAAGTTTTTCGCTTTTGTAGGCGACATTAGAAATTGAGGCGTTTTGTTCGAGTGTGGCTGGGATATTTTGCATATCGCGAGGGTAAAACACTTTTCCACCTGTTTGTTCGGCTAACTGGAATAGAACGGGATGTCCGGCAGTTGTTACAAGAGCTTCGACATTTACTTTCTTTGCAATAAATTGTCCGTTAGCAGTATAATCGCGGTTATCGAACTTTGTTTTTGCAACATAAGTGTATTTGCCAGCAGGTAATCGGCCCATATCAAGGCGATAAGCATTGCCAAAATCCGAAAAAGCGTACTTAAACTCCTTGCCTTCTTCGTTTTTAAGCAGTAAGTTAATATCTAGATTTGGAACTAATTCAAAAGCTTCGTTATAAAATGATGCATTTAAAATAACAGGTTCATTCTCGTTAAAAACCTGTTTAGCTTCAACACTTAGTTTATCCTGAATGCGTCTGACCATCAAATATTGAATGATGCGATTTACAATAGAATTAAAGCCTTCGTGTCCCGAATTAAACTTAAAATCGTCCAAACGCCATCGCCATAAGCCCTCTCCTGTTATAAAACCTATCTTTGCCTTGGATTGATCTATAAATGCAATTAATGGTTTTGAAGTTTTTACACCATTTATAGACTGATATAAAAATACTTTTGCATCGCCAGTAAATCGATATTCACCAAAATTCACCCGAAGAGGCGACAAACTACGGAAAAACGTGTTCATATCAACGCCTGGATCAAAAGCAAGAAAGGAAGTATTAGGTGTTGGCGAAGCATCGTCGGTTTTATTCGACATTCCTGCTATTTCGAGACCTGTTCCCAATGAATTAAATGCTTGTAGCGACGTTGCTGTGCCAATAATGTATAAAACCGGAACCGAATTCTTCTCAATTTCGCTTAAAACCGTTGTTGCTTTATTCTGCAATGATGGCAGCTGATGTAAAATTATGAGATCGAAATCTTTTACATTTACATCAAGATCGGTAATGTATCTTATAGTTAATTCAAAATCGGGATTATCCTTTAAGGCAGATTTGATTGCACCAACATCGGGATGTGGAGCGTTTGCCAGCAATAAAATCTTGTTACGATTATCGATAATATTTACAACAAAATCGCTGTGGTTATTTACATAGCTGATTTCCGAATCGAGATGTTTTAGCTCAACACTATATTGCTGAATTCCAGTGCGATCGGCAGGCAATTCGATATCCAATGATTTTTGCACAGAATTTTCTGGCATGTCGAATTCGGCTCGATAAATAACTTTCTCATCACGTTTGATTATTATTTCGGCTTTCTTCTCTGGACATTTTTCTGCTGCCACAAAAACCTTTAAGGGAAATTTGTTTCCTAAGAAAGCAATATGATTGTGCATCAAATCTTTAAGGATTAAATCCTTTTGAGTTACAGTATCTCCTAGAGCTAATGGATAAACCGGAAAACTAAGATTTCCGAGATAAGCAGGATTTGAGCCAATATTATAAATTCCGTCGGTAGCAATAATTACAGCACCAAGATTCATCCCTGCAAATCGAGAAATTACCTCGGGAAATACAGAAGAAATATCGGTAAGCTCGCCACTAAAATCCATTATCGAATCTTTGCCAGTAAACTCGTCGAATTGCAAGTAACGGACATCGTACTTTTCCTGAAGTGACTCTATTAATTGATCGACATCTCCTTTGTAGCCAGTTTTATAGTAACTGGAGTCCTTGTTCAGCAGAATAGAGGATGAATTATCCTGAACAAACACAACCACAGGCTTTTGAACAACAGTTCCTGTACTTTTAAAAACCGGATTCAAGAGCATTAACAAAATCAGGAAAACAAACAGAAAACGTAAGCTTGTCATCAAGCGCTTTTTCCATTTTTCGAGATCTTTAAAAAGCTTATCTTTACGATAAAGTAAAAAAGCAACAGCGGCTGCAACAACTGCAGCCACTATTACCAAATATATCGGATATTCAAAATATAATTGCACTATGTTTTAGGTTAGCATTGCACCACAAACATTAATAACCTGACCCGAGATGTATGTCGACATATCAGATCCGAGGAATATTACAAGATTTGCAACATCTTCGGGTTGACCAGCGCGTTTGAGTGGAATTTTTTCTGCCCATTCTTTACGAGCCTCTTCTGGAATTGCCTTGGTCATTTCGGTTTCGATAAATCCTGGAGCAATTGCATTGCAACGAATATTACGTGGACCTAATTCGCGAGCGATAGATTTTGTAAAACCAATAATTCCAGCTTTTGAAGCAGAATAATTTGATTGTCCAGCATTACCAGATACACCTACAACCGAGCTCATATTTATGATTGAACCACTACGTTGTTTCAACATGGTTTTCTGAACAGCTTTGGTGAGATTGAAAACCGATTTAAGGTTAACGTTCATAACAAGGTCCCACTGATCTTCGGTCATTCTCATGAGCAAGGTGTCGCGGGTTATACCGGCATTGTTTACCAGAACATCAATTTGTCCAAATTCAGCAACTACCTCATCAACAGTTGCCTGCGAAGCATTAAGATCGGCAGCATTAGATGCATATCCTTTTGCTTTTACACCCAAAGCAGCTAATTCTGTTTCGAGAGAGATAAAATTATCGTCACGGTTCATATCAGTAAATGCAACTGATGCACCTGCTTCGGCACAAGCAATGGCAATTGACCTTCCGATGCCTCTTGCAGCACCAGTAACGAGTACAACTTTTCCTTCTAATAATTTCATATTATTCAATTTTTATTTTTGCAAATTTACATTAATAAAAATTAACAGCAAGAAGGGAAACTGAAAATACTAGGTCAAATCAATCTAAATTACTAATTCAATGTCGTCTAGTTAAGCAATTTTATGTATATATCAGCTGGACAAAAAGTGCTTGTTTATTTAGCTTTTTAAAGAAGCGATATACTGAGCACGTCTATGTAACATAAACACTTAAAAAAAAATTGCAATTATTTAGCTGGGTCTAATATTCACTTTTGTCATAGTATTTGTGCCATCCCGATACCCCCAATTTAACAAATACATACGCCAAAAGCTTTTGTTCTAGCTTGTTAACCCCGACTTAAAAGTCGGG
>JAQVGK010000146.1:3482-7955 GCA_028696755.1 Bacteroidales bacterium
TAATGATATTTGAGCCCTCTGGGCTCATAATTTTGAACCTGTTAAATAATTACAAAATCTCATAAAATAATGCTGAATATTTATTTGTAAACTTGATTAAACAGTATTGAATCGAAAATCTACTAAAACAGCGGTTTTTATAACTTGATACATAACTTTAACACAAAAGAATAATTTGCAACAAAATGTTAGCAACAAATAATAAGATTTTCTAACTTTGATGCAACCATCTAAAACATAGATTAGTTTTAGGATAGTATTGTTAAAACTTAGGAGGAAAGTTATGAGAAAATTATTTACAGCATGTGCGTTAATCGTATGCACTTTTGGTATGTATGCACAAAAGACTTACGATGCAGTTTTTAATCAGAAAGAATCTGATGTTTACGAAATTACATTTGATGTTAGGGATTTTGCCCTTGACGAAGTAACAATTGATGGTACGACATACACCAAAATTGATATGGGTGTTAGTACGGTTAATGACCTAAAAGGCTGGGCAGAGTTGCCGTTTATAAGTGCGTCAATAGCTCTACCATCACAAAAAGATGTTGATTTAAATGTAGTTTACACCGATTATGTTGAAATTCCGGTTCAACACCCGATGTTACCATCACGTGGTACTATTTATCGTAATCAGGATCCTTCTCAAATTCCTTATGAGATTGCACCCGAATCGATGGTTGATGAATTTTATCCAGCTCAGAATGTAAGCATGGATGATCCATTTATTTTTAGAGAAGTTCGTGGAACTACAGTAAGAGTATTTCCTTTTCAGTATAATGCAGTTACAGGAACATTACGATTTTATCGTACAGTTCGAGTCGAACTTGCTGAAAACAATAATGCACCAACAAATCCATTTTTGCGTGAGCGAAGCAGCTATATAAAAGAAGTTGAAGCAATTTACGGAGATATTTTCTTGAACTATTCTAGTCCAAAAGCCTCTGCAACATTAACAGCTGGGGAATATGGCGACATTTTGGTTATAACAACCTCCACCTATTCAACCACAATGGATACTTACATTCAATGGAAGAAAGAAATGGGTTATAATGTTAAAAAGACCATTGTGGCTACTGGAACAAATGTAACATCAACAATTGCAACCGAGTACGCCACAAATCCCGATTTAATGTATGTTCAGCTTGCTGGCGACTGGGCTGATATTAAGTCCCCAACAATTAGTGTAACCACAAGTGCCGACCCATGCGATCCTTTTATGGGTGCTGTTTCGGGATCTGACAATTACATCGACATTTCTGTTGGTCGTTTTTCTTGCTCAAGCACTGCAAACTTATTGGTTCAAATTAACAAAGCTATCACATACGAAAAAACACCAGATATGACAGCGGGTTGGCGCGAAACATTTATTGGCATAGCTTCTGACGAAGGAAGTGGAAGTGGCGATGATGGAGAAATTGACTATACTCATGTTCAGCGAATTTACACTTATCGATTGGATCCATTTACATACAATACACATCAGCAAAATTATGCTCCGAGTGCTTCAGCATCAACTTTAGCTGGACATATTAACTCAGGTGCTTCAACAATTGCTTATTGCGGTCATGGTTCAGAGACATCTTTCGTTACAACTGGCTTTAGCAATACTAATGTTAACAGTCTTACAAATGGTGCTAAACTACCATTTATTGTTTCTGTTGCATGCGTAAACGGGACTTTCCACTACTCTTCTGATTGTTTCGCCGAAGCATGGTTACGTAAATCTGGGGGCGGAGCTGTTGTTACATGGATGGCAACAATAAATCAGCCTTGGACACCTCCGCAAAGAGGTCAAGATTACTTTTATGATGTTTTAAAAGGCGGATTTAATTATGACACTGATGGAATTTCTGGTACAGCAGGATTAAACACTTCGGAACAACGCACACATTGGGGTTCAATTGTTGTAAATGCAGCCGTTTTAATGCTTACTCAAAGTAGTACCGCCGACGATATCGAAACAATCAAAACCTGGACAACCTTTGGTGATGCAACCTTGCAGTTAAGAACAAAAATTCCGGCAAGTCTTGTTTTGTCAAATACCACCCCTGCAGTTGGCGAACCTTTTACAGGAACTGCAACAGTTGGTGGTTCACCTGCTGCTAACGTATTAATTTGTATTTCAGCTAACGATACATATTATTCAGGTTTAACCGATGGATCTGGTAATTACTCAATAACACATGGATTAACAGCAGGCAATGCATTACTTGTAGCAACTGCTTTTAATTCTACCACAGTTTATCAAACTGTTACAGTTACCGACTCCGATCCATGTTTGCCAGTAAATAACATTAGCGCCACAACTGCCGGAACATCGGCAACCATAACTTGGACAGCACCAACCGAAGGTAATGTTACTGGCTACAAAGTTTATCGTGGTGGAGTACTTCAAACTACCGTTACTGGCCTAAGCTATACACAAAACAGCTTGGCAAATGGATATTACGAATATTGCGTAGCAGCCGTTTTTGATGGAGTTGAATGTTATGCACAAGAATGTATAGAAGTGTTTATCAACGATGGCAGCAACGATGATTGCTAATCGCCAACTAACCTAAGTGTGGTCGAATTTGACGCTTCAACTCATAATCTTAGCTGGACAGAACCGGCTGGCTCAAATGTGATTTTTGATGATATTGAATCGCATACAGCATTTACAATAAATTCGGCTGGTAGCGTGCCATGGACTTTTATCGATGGTGATGCAACTACAACATATTTAATTTCAAACTATACTTTTACAAATCAAGGTTCTGCTATGGCAACCATAGTTTTCGATCCGACCCAAGTATTACATTCAACAAACAGCACTCCATTAACCGAAACAACTGATGGAACACCATTTACAGCTCATTCTGGGGATCAATTCTTTGCATCATTTAATTCTGCAAGTGTACAAACCAATGATTGGATAATTAGTCCAGAATTAAGTTTTACTGCTCCATTTGAGTTTAGTTTCTATGCGCGCAGCGGACATAAATCGGCATATCCCGAAGCATTTAAGGTTGCGTATTCAACAACTACAAATACTCAAGCAGCATTTACAAATGTTTTGGCAACAATTAGCTCTGCTCCTTTTGCATGGACAGAATATTCATACACTGTTCCAGCAAATGCAAAATATGTTGCAATTAACTGTAACTCAAATGACATGTATTACTTCTGCGTTGACGACATTTACATTGGTGATGGAAGTATGCCAGGAGCAGCTCTTACCGGTTATAATGTTTATTGCGATGGCGTTTTACTTGGAACAACCACAGAAACTACTTTCACTAATGCAGATGCAAGCGCAGGATACCACGAATATTGCGTTGAGGCTGTTTATGCCGACAATTGCGTTTCCCCTCAAGTTTGCGAAACCATTGGCGCAAGTGCTGTAACTTACACAATAACTGCAAGTGCTGGTGCTAATGGAAGTGTAACTCCGACTGGAACTACTACAGTAAACGAAGGCAGCAATCAAACATATACAATTACACCAGCATCATGTTATCAAGTAGCAAATGTTCTTGTTGATGGTGTTAGCGTTGGAGCTGTTTCATCATACACTTTCTCCAATGTTACTGCAAACCACACAATTTCGGCCACATTTAGTCAGATTTCTTACAATGTTTCGATTAGTGATAATGGACATGGAACACAGTCTGGAATTTCGTCAACAGTTAGTTGTGGTTCGACTCACACAGTAACAATTTCTCCTGACCCATGCTGGGCTGTAGGAACAGTGACCGTAAATGGTTCGCCTGCAACTGTTACGAGCAATAGTTTTACAGTTTCTAATGTAAGTTCAAACCTCACAATTGTTATTACCTATGTTCAAGTCTCGTACACAATTACATCAAATGCTGGAACAGGTGGAACAATAACAGGAGCTGGAACATCTGCTCTATGTGGTTCAAATGTAACATTCACAGTTAACCCATCAGCTTGTTACGAAATAAATACCGTAACTGTTAATGGCACACCTGTTACACTTTCAGGCGGAAGTTACACAATCGAAAACATAACATCAAATCAAACTATTGCAGCAACATTTACTCAATTGCAATACCAAGTAAGTGTAAATAATGGAAGCGGTGGACTAGTTTCAGCAAATTCAACTGTTAACTGTGGTGATGATTTAATAATTACAATAAATCCTGACGAATGTTACGAGTTGTCTGCACTTACTGTTAACGGAACTCCTGTTACTGTTACTGGCGATACATATACTGTTGAAAATGTAACCGAAGATTTAGTTATCACATCATTATTTGTAGAGAATGAGATAATTATTACTGCGACTGCTGGTGCTGGAGGAACAATTTCTCCATCGGGTGATGTTGCTGTAACTTGTGGCGGGAACAGACTATTTACGATTACACCTGACGAAAATTACATTGTTTTAGCAGTTTATGTAAACGGTGTTAGTCAAGGTGCTCCAGCAAGTTATATGTTCACAAATGTTACCGAAGATGCAAC
>JAQVGK010000147.1 GCA_028696755.1 Bacteroidales bacterium
ATGTTTTTTGCGGCTCGCGGAAACTAAGTGCCTGACTAGCAGCAAAAAGTTCGATTGCTAAAATTCTTTCAACATTTGCAACAACGCGTAAAAGTTTTGTTGCTGCGTTTGCTCCCATACTTACATGATCTTCTTGCTCGTTGCTCGAAGAAATTGAGTCAACACTTGCAGGTGTGCAAAGCTGTTTGTTCTGACTTACAATTGATGCTGCGGTATATTGAGGAATCATAAAACCACTGTTCAATCCTGGATTAGCAACAAGAAATGGAGGCAAGCCACGCTCACCACTAATTAATCTGTAAACCCTACGCTCGGAGATGCTTCCAATCTCGGCAATCGCAATCGCAAGAAAATCCATTACCAATGCCAATGGCTGTCCGTGAAAATTACCACCGCTCAAAATCAAATCCTCATCCGGAAAAACTGTAGGATTATCAGTAACGGAGTTCATCTCGGTTTCGACAACCGATTTAACATAGTTAAGTGTATCTTTTGATGCACCATGAACTTGAGGGACACAGCGGAACGAATAAGGATCCTGAACATGCTTTTTCTCCTGAGCAATTATCTCTGAACCATCAAGTAAAGCTCGAATATTTTTGGCTGTTTCAAGCTGACCATTATGAGGACGAATTGTATGCAAACACTCGGTAAAAGGATCAATTCTTCCATTGTACCCTTCGAGCGACAAAGCTGCAATTTTATCCGAATTCAGCATAATTTTCTCGGCACGCCACACAGCAGTTACAGCATGAGAAAGCATAAACTGAGTTCCATTCATTAAAGCCAAGCCCTCTTTAGATTTTAATTTAAGAGGTTTAAGATTTAACGAATCAAGAACTTTTTCTGTGCTTTGCTTTACTGATTTATAATACACATCTCCCATTCCTATCAATGCCAAAGTCATGTGCGCCAGCGGAGCAAGATCGCCCGAGGCGCCTAGTGAGCCCAGTTGATAAACCACCGGAATGATATCGTTATTGTAAAAATAAACCAAACGCTCAACAGTTTCGATGCAAACAGCCGATTTACCATAAGATAAAGCCTGAATTTTTAGCAACATCATAAGTTTTACAATTTTGCTATCAACCTCATCACCCATACCACAAGCGTGAGACATAACAAGATTAGTTTGTAGTTGCTCTAATTCATTGTCAGCAATCGAGGTATTGCACAAAGAGCCAAAACCAGTATTTATTCCATAGATTGGTTTATCGTGTGTTTTAATTTTATTGTCGAGATAATTTCGACATGAGATAATATTGTTTTTTGCCTCGTCTGACAATTCGATTTTGTGTGAATTGAGAAATATATCGTTTAACTGTGATAAACTTAAATGCGCACTATTAATATAATGTACCTTCATAACTTAAAATTTAAAAAATAATAAATGAAAATTTGCGCGGAGGATTCCGCAGTAGCAATCTTAGGCAATAAACAATGCCTTGCGATTAAGTAAAATCAAATAACTAATTATCCAGATCATGTAATGATAATTTTTGCAAAAATACGAAAATATTGTTTACATCACAATTTCAAAATTTGAATTTCTAATGTCCCGAAAAACTGAGAATGGACTTGTCGCTCACTTACTTCGACGCCATTTCGACACTTCGGTAAACTCAGTGCAGGCAAGCTCAATGCATCGCGCTCAGCACAAGTCGTTCGTTCCAAGTCTTTTCATTAAACGCGAATTGACGAATTTTGCTGACGCCTTACAATGATATATGCGTCTGTAAAATTCGTCAATTCGCTTCGCGGAACTTCGGTTAGCGATAAGTTCTTATAAAGCGGCAGCAAAAATGCTTAAGTTAATAAAGTTTTATAAATACGACTGAATTTAGTTTATTTTCGCATAGTAAAAGCCCCTGATAATAAGCCAGTTACAATAATCGGTAATTGGAAGATACAAGACCATAACCATACAAATAAAAGAACCCGAAAGAATCGTTATCATGAGCACTACGATAAGATTCCTTCAGGCTCTAAAACCAAAAACCACTAAAACAAATTATTTTTTAATTCCAAATATATCAGCAAATGCATTTACAAAAGCATCTTTTGGAAGTGCGCCTGCTGCCATCTGAGGCTGTGCGCCAACCGGAATAAAAAGTAAAGACGGAATACTACGGATTCCAAAAACTGAAGCCAGTTCCTGCTGATCTTCTGTGTCGATTTTGTAAACATCAACAAGACCTTTATACTCTTCACTTAACTGCTCAATCACAGGAGCAACCATTTTGCACGGACCACACCAATCGGCATAAAAGTCAATAATTGCAGGTCTTTCGCCCTTGTATTTCCACTCTGTTTCCTTTTCGTAATCGAAAATTTTCTCGATAAATGTTTCTTTTGTAAGATGTTCTGCCATTTTTAAATTCTTTTAAATATTTTTGCAATTGTTTTTAAAACAGAAAAAATAAATTTTTGTTCAGTTGACAAAAAAAAATGAAAATATTTCACATCTTCTAACTCACAAGATATTTGAGATTATTAGAGATTTGCCTCAATCTGCCAATACAGAGGTTTATGTGATTGGTGGTTTTGTTCGCGACAAACTTCTTGCACGAGAAGGCAACAAAGATATCGACATTGTTGTAAGAGGCAATGGAATTGACTTTGCGCGGATGCTCGCAGCACATGTTGGAGTGAAAAAAGTGAGCATTTTCAAAACTTATGGAACAGCAATGTTTAATTATGAAGATACTGAGCTTGAATTTGTTGGTGCCCGTAAAGAATCTTACAATTTCGACAGTCGCAATCCTATTGTTGAAGAAGGAAGCATCGAAGATGATCAAAAGCGTCGTGATTTTACTATTAATGCCCTAGCAATTAGTTTGAATAAGGAAACTTTTGGCGAGCTCACCGATCCTTTTGATGGATTAGAAGATTTACATTATCGAACTATAAGAACACCTCTCGATCCTGACATAACGTTTTCTGACGATCCGCTAAGAATGCTCAGAGCGATAAGATTTGCATCACAACTCGATTTTAGAATTGATGATAAATGTTTTGCTGCTATAAAATCAAATAAAGATAGAATCAATATTATTACCGCAGAGAGAATACACATAGAGCTTAACAAAATTCTGATGAGCAAACAGCCTTCAATAGGCTTTAAGCTTTTATTTGATTCAGGCTTACTCGAAATAATATTTCCCGAATTATACAATTTGTCTGGTGTTGCAACTCAAACAGGGGTTAGTCATAAAGATAATTTTCTTCACACCATTCAGGTTGTTGATAATATTGCCAAATTCACCGATGATTTATGGTTACGATGGGCTGCATTGCTTCACGACATTGCCAAACCACGAACAAAAAGGTTTATCGATGGCATCGGCTGGACGTTTTACTCTCACAATTTTGTTGGGGCAAAGATGGTTCCCGAAATCTTTAACAGATTAAAATTACCATTGAACGAAAAGATGAAATTTGTTCAGAAAATGGTAGAGTTGCACATGCGACCTATTTCGCTGGTTGAGGAGATTGTTACCGACTCAGCTGTACGTCGCCTGATTGTTGATGCAGGTGAAGACATTGACTCTCTCATGACCTTGTGCGAAGCAGATATAACATCTAAAAACGAGAAAAAAGTTGCTCAATTTCTCGAGAACTTTAAGCTCGTGCGCAAAAAAATTGTAGAAGTCGAAGAAAGAGATTCGCTGCGCAACTTCCAACCACCCGTTAGCGGCGAAGAAATTATGCAACATTTCGGTATCGAACCATGCAAAACCGTTGGCGACATCAAAAATGCAATAAAAGAAGCCATCCTCGAAGGCGAAATTCCAAACGATAAAGAAAAAGCCTGGGAATATATGATTAACAAGGGAAAAGAGTTGGGATTGTAGTATCGGTGACTTCGGCTCCGCTCAGTCACCTGGCATTATGCAAGGTGGCTGAGCGGAGCCGAAGCAACCGCTTTACAGTACAACCTTCAAAATCTCATTCTTGCCAAACTCCACAGCATCTTTTATTCCATCGGGATTTTTACCGCCTGCAGTTGCAACAAATGGCTGTCCGCCGCCGCCACCTTGGATTAGTTTTGCTGTTTCGCGAATAAGGTTGCCGGCATGGAGTTGTTTTTCTTTTGTAAGATCTTCGGAAAATGCAATTGCTAAATATGGTTTTTCATCAATTACAGCACCTAGAACACATGCAAAAGATTTTACCTCGGCACGAATTTGAGAGCAAATTTCCTTTAAATCGTTTGCATCAGAAATGTCAACAATCGAGAAAATCATATTAATATCTCCTGAGCATTGTGCATTGTTAAGCAATTCTCGTTTAACTTCTTTTAATCCTGCAATGCGGAAAACCTCAAGGTTCTTTTTAAGTTGTGAATTTTCGTTAACGACATTCTCAACTGCTCCAAATAAATCTTTTGGGTTGTTAAACAAACCAGCAATTGATGAAAGAGTATCAAACTCGCTAAATATTAACTGCTCGGCAACATTTCCGGTTACTGCTTCGATACGGCGAATTCCAGCAGCAATTGCTCCTTCGCTAATAATTTTGAAAAATCCAATTTGCCCTGTACTTTCAACATGTGTTCCGCCACAAAGCTCAACCGAATCGCCAAATTTGATAACGCGAACAAATTCTCCGTATTTCTCGCCAAACAATGCCATTGCTCCCATTTTTTGAGCATCGGCAACAGACATATTTCTGTTTTCGTTTCGATTACTGTTTAGTCGAATATTTCTATTTACTTCCTTTTCGACCTCACGAATTTCTTCGGCAGTGAGCTTATTAAAATGTGCAAAGTCGAAACGCAATTTCTCGGGATCGACCAATGAGCCTTTCTGCTCAACATGTGTTCCAAGCACTTTGCGTAATGCCGAATGCAATAAATGTGTAGCAGAGTGATTATTTGCAGTAGATGAGCGTTTTTCCTCATCAACCTTTGCATCAAAAATAGCTTCCGGATTTTCGGGCAACTGATTCGAGATGTGAATAACTAAGTTGTGCTCCTTAATTGTGTTTAGAATTTCTATTTTCTGATTTATATCGCTTATGCTTCCGCTGTCGCCAACTTGACCGCCAGACTCGGCATAAAATGGAGTTTTATCAAAAACAAGATGATAAAAGCTTCCAGACTTCTGCTGTACCTTGCGATACTTTGTGATTTTTACCTCACATTCTAAAGTATCGTAACCAACAAACTCTACATTATCGTTCTCGGCAAGAATAGTCCAATCGTCGGTATCTATTTCGGCGGCGTTGCGAGCACGTTCCTTTTGTTGTTGCATTTCTTTATCAAAACCTTCGGTATCAACTGTAAAACCATTCTCGCGGGCAATAAGTTCGGTTAGATCGAGTGGGAATCCAAAAGTATCGTACAAAATAAATGCTTCCTTACCTCCAATTTGAGTTTTTCCGGCAGCTTTAAGTTTAGATGTTTCGGTTTCGAGCAATCTAATTCCTTTTTCGAGAGTACGCAAGAAAACAGTTTCTTCTTCTTTAATTACTTTCTCGATAAGCTGACGTTGCGAAACAAGCTCGGGGAATGATTCTCCCATTAGGCCAGACAGTGGTGCAACAAGTTTATAAATAAATGCCTCTTTTAAATCGAGGAATGAATAAGCATAACGAACAGCACGACGCAAAATTCTGCGAATTACGTAACCAGCTTTGTTGTTTGATGGTAACTGACCATCGGCAATAGCAAAAGACACTGCTCGTAAGTGATCAGATATCACTCTGAGAGCTATATCTGTTTTTAAATCTTCACCATAATTTTTACCTGATATTGCAGAGATTTCTTTTATGATTGTTTGAAAAACATCTGTGTCGTAATTGGATTTCTTGCCTTGTAAAACAGCACATAATCTTTCGAAGCCCATTCCAGTATCAACATGTTTAGCAGGAAGTTGCTCGAGCGAACCATCAGCTTTGCGGTTAAATTGAATAAAAACAAGATTCCAGATTTCGATTACTTGAGGATGATCGTTGTTTACAAGAGATTTTCCATCAACAGCCTTGCGCTCGGCATCGTCGCGAATGTCAACATGAATTTCTGAACATGGTCCGCAAGGTCCCATATCTCCCATTTCCCAGAAATTATCTTTTTTAGAACCGTAGATTATTCTGTCGGCATCAACAAGTTTCTTCCACAAGTCTTCGGCTTCGGTATCAACTGGCATATTTTCGGCCTTATCGCCACCAAAAACAGTAACATAAAGTCTATCCTTGTCGATTTTATAAACCTCGGTTAATAATTCCCATGCAAATTCGATGGCTTCGGCTTTAAAATAATCACCAAACGACCAGTTACCAAGCATTTCGAACATTGTGTGATGATAAGTATCATGTCCTACATCCTCGAGGTCGTTATGTTTTCCCGACACTCGTAAACATTTTTGCGAATTGGCTACTCGAAGTGCGTCAGGTTTGCGACTTCCGAGGAAAATATCCTTAAACTGATTCATTCCGGCATTTGTAAACATCAGTGTTGGATCATTTTTAATAACCATTGTATCGCTCGGAACAATTTTATGGCCTTTCTTCTCAAAAAACTCTTTAAACTGTAATCTTATCTGTTTCGAATCCATGTAAATATGTCTAAATCTGTTAGTTACGTATATTATCTAAAATTTCGGTTTGCAAATTTAGATTAAATTCTTAATTTTGCCGTCCGTTTTATCCTTAAATAAGGTAAAATATTTTGAAAAATGAAGATTTTTAAGTCAAAATATAAATTTAACCCCGATACCCTCCAGTACGAGAAGATTAAATTCAGTTTTAAAAGATTTCTCTTGCGCCTTGTTCCACACTCGATTGCATCTGCAACTTTCGGAACAGTATTGATGGTTTTATACATTCTGATTTTTGAATCTCCAGAGGAAAAATTTCTACGTCAGGAAAACAAGTTTCTGAAAGAAAATCTTACTGAGATTAAAACCAGAATGGAGACAAACGATAGCATTTTGAACGAAATTGCTAAACGAGATAATTACATTTACAGAACTACTTTTCAACAGGATACAATCCCAAACACAATACGCAACGCAGGTGTTGGTGGTGGAGAAAGATACAAGCATCTCGAAGGCTTTGAAAGTACTGATATTGTTAAAGACGTTGCAAAGAAACTAGATCAGCTCGAAAACAAAATCAAAGTTCAGTCACAATCTTATAGTGTGATTATTAATGAGCTTAAGAAGAAAGAGAAATTATTTAAATCGTTACCTGTTTTGCAACCAATCCATGTAAACGAACTTACTAGAATTGGTTCATTTTACGGATATCGCCCACATCCAATACTCGGTGTTGTTCATATGCACCATGGATTAGATTTAGTTGCGCCACAGGGAACTCCAGTTTATGCTTCGGGTGATGGAAAAGTTGCTGATGTTGAAAGAAACAATACTGGCAGCGGTTATGGAAATTCTGTATTGATTGACCATGGTGTAAACGGATTGAGTTCGAGATATGCTCACCTACACACTATCGACGTTAAACCTGATCAAAAAGTAAAACGCGGTGAGAAAATCGGAACTGTCGGATCAACAGGATTATCAACTGCCCCGCACTTACATTACGAAATAATGATTTACGGATCAACAATCAATCCGTTAAGATATATGATTACCCCAACCGCTTCAGAATATGAACAACTTATTAACGGGACGCAATATCCCGGTGTTACATTCGACTAAGATATTAGTTCTGCTGCTATTTTTTAGCATCAATGTTTTTGCCGGCGACAGTATTAAACTTATAATCCCGACTTTTCTTGGTAATGATGAGCGCAATTACTATGGTAACGAAGCTCCCGAAAAACTTGATGTAATATGGAAAACCAGTTTGGGATGTGGTAAAACCGTTATTCCCAACAAAACTCAGGACACAGTAATGATGTGCGGTGCAGGCTGGACTGGTCAGGCATTGCTTGTTGAAGATGGTGGAAAACTCTATATCATTCAAGGTGCATACGAT
>JAQVGK010000148.1 GCA_028696755.1 Bacteroidales bacterium
CTCTTCCGATCTAGATAAGCTTTTCGCGCTCTTGAACTGGCACCTTCTCTGGCCAAAAGGTATAAAAGATAATTATAATTTAAGTATGCACTATCTTCGTCATACTCATTATATAATTTCAGAAAATCACCCCATTTTTTTTCGGTTAATAATAATGTGCTTAATAGGTATCTTACTCCCTGATTATCGTTAGGATTTAATTCTAGCATTTCCATGAAGTTTTCGATTGCCTCTGTGTTTTTACCTGTTATAGAAAGGGCTTCAGCATAATTTAGTTTTGCTGTCATATATGGACGAGTATGATGCCAGCCCCAAAAATGCCCTCTTTCTTTTTCGAAAAATTCTTCTCCAAGGCATTTGGCACCAATTTCCATTGCATTTTTAAAATATTCTATAGCATCCTCAATGTTTTCGCATAATTCTCCATGCTTAGTTATCGCTACAACATTCTCCGGATTTAGCTCAAGAGCTTGATTTAATAAAGTCTGTGCTTTTTTTAAAGATGGTGCTTCAAGCGCTTTGTAATACAAGTCTTCTGATTTTTCAATATTACTTTTTGGCCCTTTTTTCTTTATTGATGGATTTGATAAAATTTTGCCATTAATGTTTTGGTTTATAAAAGCTTGCACTTCTTCAATGCTTTCAAACTTCATTTTACCAAGCTCTTCCATCATTTTGTCATTTGCCCGCTGCATTTCTGCAGGCGTTAATGGTTTGTTTTGCTTTGCCATATTGTTTTGTTACAAAAATACTATTATTCTTAAATTTATGCTAAATGTTAAAACGCGATGCTATTATTTATGCCTAAAACACATGCGTTCCATAAATAATCCCCAATGCAAAGACGATAAGTCCTCCAGCCACACCAATCAAACCAATCCATCTTTTCTTGATAACAGGAATTAGTCCGACTATAAATACTACACCACCAATAGCAAGCGAAATCATTCCCAAGTCCACGGGTAATTCTGTAGCAGCAAAATTCTTTTTGTAATCTTCAGTATCGTAATAAGCAAAAGGATCTTCGTCAGAATACATAATGTCGCTCTGATATTCAATTTGAGATTCAGCAATTTTTGCATTTTCTACCACAACAAATTGAAAATAAGCTGCAAAAGCTAGAGCCATAATACCTAAAACAGCGCTGATAATTGAAAATGTTTTCATTTTTTTGGTTTTTAAGGTTATAAGACAAAGTTAAAAAATAGTTTTTATTTCAAGATCATTTTTTCGCTATTATTTTTCTTTATCAAAATCACTGTAAAAAACATGTCTCAATTTACAAATCCATACATTTCTGTTTGTTTAGAGTTACACAAAAGCTCTTTTATTACAGTTTTTTTTTAATTTTGTAAAAAAAATATAAATGGATAATTACCTGAGAGCAGATTCGGAAAATCTCAGCAATGCAGAAAAAGAAATTGAGAAAATCCTTAGGCCACTCGAGTTTCACGACTTTAGCGGGCAAGAGAATATTGTAGATAACCTCAAGATTTTTGTAAAAGCTGCAAATATGCGTGAAGAAGCTCTCGATCACGTATTACTTCACGGCCCTCCAGGATTAGGTAAAACTACTTTGGCAAATATTATTGCAAATGAATTGGGAGTTGGGTTTAAAATTTCGTCGGGACCAGTTTTGGATAAACCAGGCGATTTAGCTGGACTTCTTACCAGTCTTGATAAAAATGATGTTTTGTTTATCGACGAAATTCATCGTCTAAATCCAATAGTTGAAGAATATCTCTATTCGGCAATGGAAGATTATCGAATCGATATTTTGATTGATAAAGGCCCTGCTGCTCGTTCGGTTCAAATTCCATTAGAACCTTTTACTTTGATTGGTGCAACAACCCGTTCTGGATTATTAACCAGTCCGTTGAGAGCTCGTTTCGGAATAAATTGCCACTTAAACTACTACACTGCCGATGTTTTACAAAAAATCATTGTTCGCTCTTCGGGAATTTTAAAAGTTCCGATAAATGCTGATGCTGCTGGCGAAATTTCGCGACGAAGTCGTGGTACACCTCGTATTGCAAATGCTTTGCTTCGAAGAGTTCGTGACTTTGCACAGGTAATAGGAGATGGCATTATTGATCTGAAAATTGCAAAACATGCACTCGAAGCCTTGAATATTGATAAATACGGACTCGACGAAATGGACAACAAGGTTCTTTTAACGATAGTTGACAAGTTTGGCGGTGGTCCGGTAGGACTAAAAACCATCGCTACGGCAGTTGGTGAAGACGAAGGAACAATCGAAGAGGTTTACGAACCATTTTTAATTATGGAAGGCTTTATAAAACGTACCCCACGTGGAAGAGAAGCCACCGAGAAAGCATATCGTCATTTAAATAAAATAAATCCCGGAACTCAACAAACACTATTTTAAGATGAAAAAAATCTCTATTATCACACTAGTTTTAGTGTTTGCCAGCTTAATTAGCTTTGCGCAAAAATCACATAGCGATGTAATCGATGTTCAACATTATATTATTAACCTCGATATTACAAACACATCATCATCATACATAAGTGGTTACACAGATGTTGTGCTTAAACCTGTTGCTGCAAACACCGACATTATTCCACTCGATTTGCTCGAACTTGTAGTTGATTCGGTAAAATGCGACTTAAGCGCAGTTGAAGGATTTACTTATAACGACACACTATTGCTTGTTGATTTAGCAACTTCATTTGGTCCAGATGACGAAATTACAATTTCTGTTTATTATCACGGAGATCCGGTTACCGATCCTTCAAACTGGGGAGGTTGGTATTGCATGAGTGGTTATTCGTTTAACCTTGGCGTTGGGTTCGAGGATGTTCCTCACTGTTACGGGCGTGTATGGTTTCCATGTAATGATGATTTTGTTGATAAAGCTCTTTTTACAACCAGAATTACAACTCAGGATATTCACACTGCTGTTTGTGGAGGCGAACTTATTGGTGTTACCGAAGATACCGAAAACAATACAAAAACATGGGAGTGGCATATCGAACATCCAATCCCAACTTATTTAGCATCTGTTTCTGTTGGAGCATATAAACTTGTAAGTCATATTTATGAAGGTATCGAAAGAGATATCCCAGTCGAGTTTTATGTTTATCCAACCGATAGTGCACGAGCAGCACAGTCATTTGTTAATATCGACACAGTTATGGCAGTTTACGAAGCCAAATTTGGTCCTTATGCCTGGAATAGAGTGGGTTATGTAGCTGTTCCGTTTAGTAGTGGAGCAATGGAGCATGTAACAAACATTGCGATAGGAAAGATTTTTATTGACGGCACACTAGGTAACGAAGATCTCTTTTATCACGAACTTGCTCACATGTGGTTTGGCGATTTCATAACTTGCTCTACTGCCGAAGATATGTGGATAAACGAAGGATGGGCAACTTTTGCTGAAACGGTTTTTAGAGAATTTGTTAAAGGAAAAAATAATGCTCTCATTTTTCGAAGAGCCTCGCACGAAACAGTTTTAAGATATACCATGTTGAGGATGGAGGATTTCATGCCTTGTTTCCAATGGACCAATCATTAACTTATTCGCGGACTGTTTATGAAAAGGGAGCTAGCGTTGCTCATGCAATGCGAGGTTATCTTGGTGATGATTTGTTTTTTTCAGCTGTAACGGCTTTTTTGCAAGCAAATGCATATACTTCGGTTTCTTCTTATGATTTCAGAGATTTTCTTACAACATATACTGGTATTGATATGACCGATTTTTTCCAAGATTGGGTTTTTACTCCCGGATTCGTACATTACTCAATTGATTCTACACAAGTTGTCGAAAATGGCGGGAATTACGATGTGACTGTGTTTATGAAACAAAAGCTCAGAGCTCGCGAAACTTTTGCAAACTCTAATCGTGTTGAAGTTACTTTTATGAAAGATGATTTTACCACCTACACACAGATGGTAGAATTTGATGGCGAATTTGGTTCTCAGACTTTTACGCTTCCTTTTAATCCAATGCTAACTTTGTGCGATTATAACGAAAATATTTCGGATGCAACCATTGACGAAACAAAATTCTTAACTACTTTGGGAACAAAAACATTTTCTTATCTGTATTTTAAAGCAACAGTTTTAAACATTGTTCCAGAAGACACAGCCATGTTAAGAATTACTCATAACTGGGCTGCTCCAGATACTTTTCAAGTTGCCGTTCCTGGTTTATACATTGCAAATCATAGATTTTGGACAGTTGAAGGAAACTTCCCATCCACTTTTAAGACCAAGGGAGAGTTTACCTACAGTACATCTACAATTTCTGGAATAAACGGGTATCTCGACAACGACTTTATTACGAATAGCCTAGATTCACTGGTTTTACTTTATCGGCCAAATCGTGCTACAGAGTGGGAGATAGAAACTATTACGCATTCAACTGTTATGAAAAAGATGACTGTTGATTCGTTAAAAGCTGGTGAATATTCTCTTGGAATTTACGATTGGGATATGTACACAAAAAATAGACAAAACATTGTTGTAAACAATGCTTCGGTTTATCCAAATCCAAATAATGGGATGTTTTATCTTGGGTTAAACGAAAATTTTAGTGGAGTAATCAGAATTTATGACATGAGTGGGAAACTGTGTTTCGAGACCGTAAAAAATGATTTATCGGATTATGCGGTGATTAGTGCTACAGATTTGCAGGATGGATTATATCTTATTACAGGAACAACTGTTGATGGGAAAAACATATTTAATAGAAAATTTTTAGTTCAAAAATAGAAAGAGATGAGTTTTGTAAAAGAATTGGAATGGAGAGGCATGATTCATACTGTTATGCCTGGAACAGAAGAATTATTTGAAAAGGAATTTGTATCAGCTTATGTTGGAATTGATCCCACTGCCGACTCGCTACATATTGGTCACCTTGTTGGCGTAATGATGCTTAAGCATTTACAACTTGCCGGACATCGACCTCTTGTTGTGCTCGGCGGAGCTACCGGCATGATTGGTGATCCCAGTGGAAAATCTCAGGAACGTAATTTGCTCGATGAGGCTACTCTTCGCCATAATCAGGAAGCAATTAAAAAGCAAATTAGTAAATTTCTCGACTTCGACACTAAAGATCGTACGAAAGCCGAAATGCTGAATAATTACGATTGGATGAGTAAATTCTCTTTTCTAGAATTTATTCGCGATGTTGGGAAGCATATTACCGTAAATTATATGATGGCCAAGGATTCGGTAAAAAAACGTATCGCTGGTGATGATAAAAGCGGGATGTCGTTTACTGAATTCACCTATCAGCTTGTTCAGGGTTACGATTTTCTGCATTTGTACAAGGAATTTGACTGCAAACTACAGATGGGTGGCAGCGATCAGTGGGGAAATATAACCACCGGAACTGAGCTTATCCGTCGCAAAGAACAAGGCGAAGCATTTGCGCTTACTTGTCCGCTTATTACTAAAGCAGATGGTGGAAAATTCGGTAAAACTGAGTCGGGTAATGTATGGCTCGATCCAGAAAGAACTAGTCCATATTCTTTTTATCAGTTCTGGCTGAATGTTTCTGACGACGATGCGGTAAAATACATCAAGATTTTTACAATTTTATCGCAGGACGAGGTTAGCAGACTTGCCGATGAACACGCGCAGGCTCCACATCTACGATTATTGCAGAAAAAGCTGGCCGAAGAAATTACGGTTATGGTTCACTCTAGAGCTGATTACGAAGCAGCAGTTGAAGCATCTGGAATTTTATTTGGAAATGCTACCAGTGACGCATTGAAAAAGCTGGATGAAAAAACATTTTTAAGCGTTTTCGAAGGTGTGCCAATGTACAACATCGCAAAAGCCGACATAGAAAATGGAATTCCTGTAGCTGAACTCTTAGCTGGATTAACAGATATTTTTCCATCAAAGGGCGAACTACGACGAACAATTCAAGGCAACGGACTTTCGATTAACAAGGAAAAATATAATAACGAAAATGGCGTTATAAACACCGATTTCCTTATAAACGGAAAATATATTCTTGTGCAAAAGGGGAAGAAAAATTATTATCTAATCGTTGTCGGATAAACTAAGGAAAAACCAAATTACAAATAACAAATAACAATGTTTGCAGCATAATTTGAGATTTGTAATTTAACTTCGTTGAGGGCTGCGCCGTTGTTATTTGGAGCTTGTTTTTTGTAATTTGAGATTTATAATTTTATGCCTAAAATTATCATTACCGGAGGAACCGGATACATAGGATCGCACACGGCAGTTGAGTTTAGCAATGCCGGTTTTGAAGTTGTTATAATAGATAATCTTTCAAATTCCGAATTGTCTGTGCTGGATGGGATAGCTGAAATTACAGGAAAGAAACCTGTGTTTTATCAGGCTGATGTATGTGATACAAATGCAATTGACGAAATCTTTAGTGGCCACTCTGATGCTGTTGCATTAGTTCATTTTGCTGCTTTTAAAGCGGTTGGAGAATCGGTTCAAAAACCTTTGATGTATTATCAAAATAATGTTGGTGGATTGGTAAATATTTTGGACATGATGCAAAAATATAGTATCTCCAATATTGTTTTTTCGTCAAGTTGCACAGTTTATGGTCAACCCGAAAAACTACCAGTAACTGAAAATTCACCAATTGTCAATCCTGAATCTCCATACGGAAATACAAAAAAAATTAGTGAAGAAATTATTTCCGATTCTGTTGCTGCTAACGATAAACTTTCGGCAATTTCGCTAAGGTACTTCAACCCAATTGGAGCACATCCTTCGGCCTTAATAGGCGAATTACCCCGCGGAGTTCCAAACAATCTTTTGCCATTTATTACCCAAACAGCTATTGGTTTGCGCGAGAAACTGATGGTTTTTGGATCTGATTATGCTACTGCAGATGGAACAGCGATTAGAGATTATATTAATGTTTGTGATTTAGCAAAAGCACACGTTGCTGCTGTTAATCGCCTGATTCAGAAAAAGGGCAGTGATCGTCACGAGTTTTTTAACATCGGTACTGGCAAAGGGAATTCGGTTCTCGAAATAATTAAAAGCTTTGAACAAAGTACTGGAGTAAAACTCAACTATGAAATTACTGACCGTAGAGCAGGAGATGTTGAGCAAGTTTGGGCCGATACAAGCAAAGCCAATTCTGTGCTCGGGTGGAAAGCCGAAATTCCGCTCGAAGAAACCATGAAATCGGCATGGAAATGGGAAAAATCTTTAAGAAGCAAAAGATAAATCAAAGTATAATGACAGAACAAATTTTTAAATCACTTCCATTTGCTGTTACGGCATGCGACATTGATGGAACGATTATTTACATGAATGAAAAATCAATTTCTACATTTGTAAAAAACGAAAACGAAACTTTAATTGGAAAATCATTGTTCGATTGTCATGGCGAAAAATCGTCGGCAAAGATTCGCGAATTGATGTCAACTGGCGAAACCAATGCCTACACAATTGAGAAAAATGGTTTAAAAAAAATGATTTATCAATGTCCGTGGTTTCGTGATGGAGAAATTGCAGGCTTAGTTGAAATTTCGCTAGTAATTCCGTTCGAAATGGAACATTTCGTTAGATCTTAAAACAGTAAATCACATAGTTTTTCTATTCTACTGAAAGCTTGGATCTTAATTTATTTGTATATTTGCAAAAACTTGAGGAAAACGCAATTTTATTTACACACAAATTAATATCAGTTGAATAATTATTATTTTTGAAAATATTAGATAACTAATCCAGAATTCTGAAATCGGAAGACAGGTGGTGCAATGCAATATCTGTCTTTTGTTATCTGAAATTGTTGGGTTTTTAAATCAAGAGAATTAAAAAACTTAATGATTATCCGTATTTGTACCTAAATTCATTTTTATAACTAACACACGCCACTAGTAATCTATTGAACAGAGCTTCTCCGTAGTATCTACGATTAAACTTATAGCAAAATTCATCAAGATAGTT
>JAQVGK010000149.1 GCA_028696755.1 Bacteroidales bacterium
ATTGGCACAGCTCCCGAAGCACAAAAATTATTGCTGATGTCGGAAGATCCAGAATCTGAAAATATTATTGAAGAAATAAACTGGCTTTCGGCTGCCGAGTTTGCTGATAGCATGGGAGCCGACATAATAAATGTTTCGCTGGGATATCTTGATTTTGATATGCCTGAGTACGATCACACATACGCTCAAATGGATGGAGAAACAGCAATAATTAGTTATGCAGCCTCAGTAGCATCTAGTAAAGGCATGTTGGTAGTGGTAGCTGCAGCAAACAGTGGCGAAGATGAAGTTCACCCCTGGATAAATGCTCCTGGCGATGCAAAAGACGTGATTACTGCTGGTGCAATTTGGTCGAGCCAAACTTATGCAGCGTTTAGTTCTATTGGTCCAAGTTATGATGGGCGAGTAAAACCCGACTTAGTTGCTATGGGCGCAGGAACTACTAATCAGGAAACTGATGGAAATTACTCTCAGGGCAACGGAACTTCGTTTGCTGCTCCTCTCCTTTCCGGCATGTTTGCTTGTTTGTGGCAACAATTCCCTGAGAAAACTAATTTCGAAATTATGGAAGCTGCAAAACAATCGGCAACTTTATATGGGGAACCATCCATTTATTTAGGCTATGGCATTCCTGATTTTTATCTTGCTTCACAAATTTTAAGCGTTGGAATTGAATCTGTAAAAATTCTTAAACCAGAGATTTACCCTAATCCCTATTCCGATAATTTTAGTATTAGCATAAAAAATCAGCCAGGCGATTCCATCGTGCTCTTTATAAATGATTTGAGTGGTCGAAAAAACTATATGTGGATGCAACACACTGCTCTAGAATCTGACTTAACAATTAAAATTAACGAACTAGCAAATCTTAAATCTGGAGTTTATATCGTTACTGTGATAATAAATCAGGTTCGCTATTCCGAAAAACTTATTAAAAAATAAGATGCCTGCTCCTACTTTAACATTATTAGAACTTAATAAGCAGATTAAATCTGCTCTTGATAACGCTTTCGATGCGCCAGTTTGGATAATTGCAGAAATCAATAATCTTAACCTGCATCGTTCTGGCCATTGTTATCTTGAGTTAGTTCAAAAAGCTAAAGAAAGCGATAAAATTGTGGCTCAGGCACGGGCAACAATCTGGTCAACACAGTACCGATTTATTAGCTCATACTTTCAAACTGTTACAGGTGGCGAGATAAAAAAAGGCATGAATGTTCTGGTAAGAGTTAGTGTCGATTTTCACGAATTATACGGTATTTCTTTAAATATTCGTGACATAGACCCATCATATACACTGGGCGATCTCGAAAAACGAAAAAAAGAAATCATTGAAAAATTGATTTCCGAAGGCGTTTTCGATATGAATAAAAGTCTAGAATTGCCCGCTGTAATAAAAAACATAGCAATAATTTCGTCGCCAGGAGCTGCAGGGTACGAGGATTTTATGAATCAGCTTAACAACAACAAATTTGGATATTCGTTTAACACAAGCTTGTTTGAGGCCGACATGCAGGGAGCAAATACAGAAAATTCCGTGATTACGGCTTTCGAAAGAATTTACGACGGAATAGATTCGTTTGATGTGGCAGTGATTATTCGCGGAGGAGGATCTAAAAGTGATTTAAGTTATTTCGACAATTATAATATTGCTTATCACATCACTCAGTTTCCAATACCTGTAATTGCAGGAATTGGTCACGAGCGCGACGAGTCGGTTGCCGATATGGTTTCGCACACTAAAATGAAAACCCCTACCGCTGTAGCAGGATTTATTGTTGACTATAACCGAATTTTTGAGTCCGAAGCCGAAGAAGTGTTTAGCTCAATTGTATTTGCCACTCGCGACATTCTGAAAAACAACGAAATGTATCTTTCTGGAATGAGTCTAAACATTTTCAGAACGAAGGATATACTTGCAAAAAGCAACGAAAGATGCAATGCACATTTCTATAAATTAAAAAACCTTGTTACCAGAAGCTTTTCGGAGAAGGAAAGAGAGATAAAAGATAAAACTGCAAGGCTAAAACAGGTTCCGCCAAAGCAAATTAACATCGTCAATAGGATTTTAGACACAAATCTGCATCTGATTGCAAAAAGCTCTCAGCAACTTTTACAAAATCAGAATTTAAAACTTTTATCGCTGGAGCAGGGAATTAGATTGGCAGATCCTCAAAATATTCTTAAACGAGGATTTTCGATAACCCGTATAAACGGTAAAACAATCAAATCGGCAAAAGACATTAAGCAAGGCGACGAACTTGAGACAATAATTAATGATAATCGCATAACCAGTAAAGTTCTGAAAAATGAAATCAGGAAAGATTAAATTTATTTTGCTCACCATATTTGTAATTTTCTTTGCAGCTGAATCGTTTGCATGGAAGGCTAAGTCGGACACCACTTTATATGTTTCGCCTTGGGGTGGAGCGTCTTATGCAAATATCATGGGATATACAAATCCGACATATTCGTTTACAGATTGGAGTGCTGGAATAGATGTGGAATACAAATTCACTCAAGAAATTGCATTAAAGTCAGGCATTTCGTTAATTAACAAAGGATTTAAAATTAATAATGAATATTTTGATGTTTTAGGCGGTTCGATTGGAGAATACCCGACCACTCATCAGTATAGATATCTGACAATTCCGTTCAAAGGAGTTTATAATTTTGGTAAGCGCAAATTCAATGTCTGGATTGCAGCCGGATTCAATATCGGGTTCCTCACAAAACAACACAGTTTTGCAAATCTGCCATCATCGTCAAATGGTGTAGATGTTAATCCTTTTGATTTTGACAACTCAGCGATTTATAAAAATATAAACTTATCTTTCGTTGCAGGACTTGGTGTAGAATATAAATTAAAACCAAACATTATTGTTTTTAGCGAAATAACCTTAGATAAAGGATTGACAGAAATTTTAAAGCTAGATTCCGACTATATGCTTAAACATAAAGGATATTACGCTGGGATTGGATTAAAATTTGGTATTCCACTGATTTTTAGTGTTGCGGAGTAATTTTCAAAGTCACAGGCAACAAAATCAATTGACAGCAATTATATTGATATAATTTTTTGCTGGCGCCTTCTTAAATTAAACGCGAATTAGCGAATTTTGCTGACGCCAATAATTATTTAGGCGTCAGCAAAATTCGCTAATTCGCGTTCAAAATATTGTTTATAATTAGTAGTTCGCCAACAATTATTGACACGAAAGTATGCCTAACAATATCAATCAATTCAAATTTCTGATGCATTTAGTCGGAGTAATTACGCTTTCTTCCGAATTTTCAATTTCTGTCCAATTTGTAAGCTCGAAGGATTAGCGATTCCGTTAAGTTTCATAATTCCATCAACAGTTGTTCCTGGAAACTTTTTGGAAATACCATAAGGAGTATCCCCAGCTTTAACAACATAATATTCGTAAGCAGGGTCTTCCTTTGTTTCGGTTTTTACGGGTTTATTTGGTGATGAGCTAACTCCGGCCAATCTTTGCTTATCGTCGGTAGTCATATTATTAACATCTTTGTAAGTGGACACAAGCTCATTTTTTACATAAATCTTCAGATTCTGACCTATCGACAAACGAGTCGAACCCATTCCGTTCCATGCCATAATCTCATTTACCGTAACTTTGTACCACGAAGCAATTAGTCCAAGCATATCACCTGATTTCACAGTATAGGTAAGCATAGTTGTCCCAGCAGGTTGCTCGGCGCTAATAACAGCACAAGTTTGCTCCTTATAAATATCATCATTTTTATAGCGATAAATTTTCATCAGGCTGTCGTTCCATTGACGAAGATAAAACTCATCTGGCAATCTGTTGGCGAAAAGATATCTATTGACATAATACGAATGATCGACAAAATTCTCGATTACCAAACCAGCATGACTAGCAGAGTGAATAAAAATAAACGAACCTGGTACTTTTTCGATTACCATTCCGACATGACCGATAGTATTATCATAAGCTGCGCGTGTTTTAAAATAAACTAAATCACCAGGCTGTACACTGTCCAGAGGAATAATATCGCCCATCACACTTGTAGCACTTGGCACGCGAGGCAAAGGCAGATTAAAATGTCGATGTATATGAAACACAAAACCACTGCAATCAAATCCTGCTGGAGTTATTCCACCATAACGATATTTTAATCCGACAAATGTTTTACCGTAATCAATTATTGAGTCAATTAACATCGCTCTTACACGCTTTACAGAATCGAGATCTGCATATTTGTCAATTTTTATCGTATCTGAAATCGCCAGAGTATCGCGAGTCTGCGGAAAGGCCATTTTCCCCAAAAGGAGGAAAAATGAAATGGCCAATATAATTTTTACTTTCTTCATTTTAATCCAAGTGTTTCTTTTTTAAACCTCGTTGCGAAAAGGTAACGAGTTTTCCAATAATCATATTGTTCTATATTATTAATCATAACACCTTTGCTGGTGGCATGAATAAAACTAAAGCTATCACCATTTCGCTCTACAACAAGAGCCACATGCCCAATTTCCATTGAGTTAATGTTGCTTCCCTTAAAATAAACCAAATCGCCAGGTCTAATATCCTTATAATCAACTTTATTGCTAATTTCGGCCATATCTGCTGGCATTCGTGGAATTTTCACCCCAAAACTACTGAATAAGAACTGAACAAATCCACTACAATCAAATCCATCAGGAGTTGTACCACCGTATTTATATGGTGTTCCAATGTACTTTTCAGAAAAATTAATAATTGAGTCGAGTAATTTTTGCTCATCTGTAAAAAGAGCATTTTTATTTGGTTTATCTTTATCGGCTGCATCAATTACAGTTTCGGAATTATCCACCGAATAAACAACTTCTTCGCTTATATATGTTCTCTTAACGCATGATGAGAGCGCGAAGAATAGCAAAATGCAGGCAAATAAATATGTCTTTTTAAACATCATCTTTGCAAAAATAAAAAATACTGAATCAATCTGGCGTATAATGTTAAATAAAATACTAGAATTTTTAAAAATTTGCTTAGTTTTGTACTCAAACGCTTTGCGAAGATGAAGTTATTAGAGTTTATAGCATTCAGGATTCTGGTTATTTCTTTCAGAATTACTCCATTCTGGAAAGTCTATTTTTTATCAGATTTCCTTTATTTTTTACTTTATCATATTTTTAAATACAGACGCAAAGTAGTTTTTGAAAATATCAGAAATTCTTTTCCACAGAAATCAGATAAAGAAATAGAAAAGATAGGCCGAAAATTTTATCGTCATTTATCAGATATTACTTTAGAATCTGTTAAGAGCATGACAATGAGTTATCGAAATTTAAGCAAAAGATATATTGTCAAGAATTCGGAACTTGCGAATACATACTTCGATCAGGGAAAATCGGTTTTGTGTCTAACCAGTCATTATGGGAACTGGGAATACGGAATTTTGGCAACGGATAGCGCAATAAAACATCAGGCAATCGCACTTTATCTGCCGTTGACAAATAAGCACAGCGAAGAATATGGTCTAAAAAGACGAAGAAGGTTTGGAATGAAAATGGTTGCTGTTCAAGAAACAAAATCTATTTTTGAGAAACAACCCGAAATACCTGTGGCTATAATTATGGCTGCCGACCAAAGTCCATCTAATCTAGAAAGAGCTATTTGGACTAATTTCTTAAATCGGGAAACTCCTTGTCTGCATGGACCAGAAGCATACGCCCATAAAACTGGATTACCAGTTCTTTATCTCAAAATATCGAAACTACGAAGAGGATTTTACAGTCTCGAATTTGAAAAACTTATTGAGAACCCATCTGACCATGCTCCAGGAGAAATAACAAAATTATATTTCGAGCGCTTGGAGCAAGATATAATTAATCAACCAGAGTATTGGCTATGGTCGCACCGAAGGTGGAAATACACAAAAGATTCTTTAAAAAATTAAAAATATGGCAAAGCTTAAACGATTTGTATTTAACGATTTTCAAACTAATTGCTACATCTTGTACGATAATTCTTATGAAGCTGTAATTATTGACGGAGGAGCAAATTCACATTCTGAGTTAAAGCAGATTCATGATTTCATCGAAGAGAATCATCTTATACCAAAGTATATTATGAATACGCACGGGCATCTCGATCATGTTTGCGGGAATTATTATTTAGAATCGCATTTCCGCATTCCAATTCTAATGAACTTTGAAGATAATTTTCTAATCGACAATTCGTTAATGCTTGCCGAGAAATTTGGCTATACAATTGAACAACCGCCGCGGCCTGATAAAAACATTAAGGATCACGAAATATTAAAATTCGGCGATACAAAAATTCAGGTAATTGCGTGCCCCGGACATAGTCCAGGCGGTGTAGCTTTTTATGTTCCAGAAGATGGAATACTTATTACTGGCGACACTATTTTCATGGAAAGTGTTGGTAGAGTTGATTTACCTGGTGGAAACTACGATCAACTTATGGAAAGTATAATTAAACGCATTTTCACATTACCTAACGAAACTATCATTTATCCTGGACATGGACCAGATACTACAGTTGGTGATGAGAAAAAATATAATCCATTTTTCAATTAAAAATTGTAACAATTTTTTAATTGAAAAATGGAAAATCACAAAATCCAAATCACAAATTACAAAACACAACAACTGCAAAATCTGCTATTACAGATTTGATTTCAGAAATAATGAAAATTAATTAATTGCAATTCAATGTCGTTTAGTTTAGGCTTTCCCTAATATAATTTACTGGAATTTACTGGTAAAATTAATCCATCGATAAAATGTTAATGTCCTCTGGACAAAGGAGTGATTCTAGCTGTTGATTGATTTTTACTGACGTTGAAGCCCTAACGGGCTAAGAAGCGGATTTTAATTCCGATTTGCAATATACAATGACGTGCAGCAATCGCATTCGCGTTTTTGTCCAGCGGACATAAACGTCAGTAAAAAGCTTAATCCAACAGCACTTTTTGTCCAGCGGACATATACCTAAAATTGCTTAACTAAACGACATTGATTTGCAATTTGTAATTTGTAATTTGTGATTTGGTTCTTAACCACCTACTCTGGTTTTTGGTAACAATACACAAAGTATGTATAATCGCCGTCTTTAATCTGGTTATACGTTTCAGAACCAGTTGTTCCAGCAAAATTTAGCGAAGTTTTATGCAGCATCTTTGGAGTTAGTTTTTTTACCAAAGCCTCTCTACGAGGAGTATCATGATCCAAAGATTTTACAACATTTGGGTTAATAATCTGCTCGTCGAAACATTTGAAATTTGTTTTAGCAATATCCTGATGAAACAACTCCATTTCATCTTTGTAGCGAAAATCTGTCATAAGAAAATGCCCACCCGGTTTTAATATCCTGTCAACCTCGGCAAGAAACTTATGGAATTCAGGATAACGGTGAGATGATTCTACATTGAGAACCACATCTTTACTTGCAGATTCAATAGTAGTTAGTTCCTGAGCATTTCCTTGTTCGAATCGAAGACCCGGAGCTTTATAATGTTTATTACCAAATTCTGCTGCAGTTGCATCAAGATCAACGCCCAAAGCAGTAGCTGGTTTAAATCTGCGAGTAACATAATCTAGTCCTCCGCCACGACCACAACCAACTTCAACTATGTCTTTACCAGCTAGATCAGCCATTTTAGCAACACGATGATACAATTGTACCGAATAACGGTTAGGTTCATCAATCGGATCGAGCTCGATATGCTCGTTATCATCATGATAACCATAGTTCATAAATAAAATATCGGCATTCTTGTCAACCTTGTTAACATACCAGTACCATGCGCGAAACATC
>JAQVGK010000150.1 GCA_028696755.1 Bacteroidales bacterium
CAATTATCAAATATAACAATGCAATAATTCATTGTTAAATACGTTAAAAATCATTGTGCGGAAATATCAATTTATTTTTATATTTTTGTATCCTGAAATTAAAAACAAATTTTGAACAGAATTATGAAGCTTAAAGTTCTTTTCGTAACTCAAGAAATTACACCTTACATGCCAGAGACAGAAATGTCGCTAGTTGGGAGGTATTTACCTCAGGGTATTCAGGAACGCGACCGCGAGATACGCACATTTTTACCAAAATTCGGAAGTATTAACGAAAGAAGAAATCAACTGCACGAAGTCATCAGGTTGAGTGGTATGAATTTGGTAATTGATGATACCGATCATCCTTTGGTAATTAAAGTTGCCTCTATTCAACCAGCTCGTATGCAAGTTTATTTTATCGACAATGATGATTTTTTTAGTCGAAAGTTTGCATTAACTGAAAAAGGTAAAGAATTTAAAGATAATGACGAACGAGCAATTTTTTACTCACGAGGAGTTATCGAAACAGTAAAAAAATTGGGTTGGGCACCTGATATTATTCATTGTCATGGTTGGTTCACAGCACTCGTGCCTTTTTATATGAAGAAAATTTACAGCAACGATCCTCTTTTTGATAACGGTTTTAAAACTATATATTCTGTTTATGATGATGCATTTTCAAAACCTCTAAGTGATAATCTTGGTGAGAAGTTAACCGAAAATGGTGTTTATCCCGAAGATGTATCATTACTGGCTAACCCAGACTGGAAAAACCTTATGAAATTTGCTATAGAATATTCGGATGGCGTTATCATGGGTTCGAACAATGTGGATGAGGAAATAAGGGAATATATCGAGAATGGTAAAAAGCCATTTCTTAAGCCTCAAAATGTTGAAAACTATATTGATAAATACAACGAGTTTTACGATAAGTTAATAGAAAACAGATTTTAATGAAGAAACTTTTTTTGCGACCTTTAATTCTTGCAGCTATAATGCTACCAGCTGTTTTGCTAATGCAATCTTGCAATGATGACAATACCGATATTGGGTTAAACATATTGCCTGGAAGCGATAAAATCGGCTTGTTTGCCGACACTGTTGATGTTGATTGTTATACAGTTACCGACTATATTGTTTCAACCGACGAGAGAACTTTGTCTCCTTTGGGAAGTTATCACGACCCAATATTTGGATATACTAAAGCAGGATTTGTATGTCATGCTCGGACATCCACTAGTAATGTGAAGTTTGATTCAGTTGTCGAAAATGTAAATTCTTTGGAACTTCATTTAAAATACAGTAGCTATTACGGTAATTACAATGCTCCTCAAACAGTAAATGTTTACCGACTTAAAAAGGAAGTTTATTTTGATTCGGTATATTATTCAAATTTCAAATTAAATACAGGTGAGTACGAGCTGCTTACATCTACATCTTTACAATTTAATGCTGCCGACAGCATGATTAAAATAGTTCTGCCAGATGAGCTTGCCCAAGACTTTATAAATCCAGTCAATGAAGATAATTTTGATGATAATACATCTTTTATTGAGTATTTTAACGGATTTTATGTCACCACTGATGATATAGCAAGTGGAGGGTGCATTTATAGCATTAATTTAATAAACGAAGACTCCAGAATGGTTTTGTATTATAACGATACTGCAAGCTACGAATTTTACATAAATAGTAAATCTGCAATTATTAATATGTTTTAGCACGACTATAGCACTGCTTCTGCCGAAGTTCAGGCTGCAATTGCGGACACTTCTGTTTTGCGCGATTTGTGCTATGTTCAAAGTCTAGGTGGATTAAAGACTAAAATAAAATTTCCAGAGCTTGAGAATTATTTCGACAGCACAAATATTGCAATCAACAAAGCTCAGTTAGTTGTTAATGTTAAAACTGGAAATGGAGAGGGAACGTTTGCACCACCTCCAAAAATGACACTGGTTGCAATTACAGAATCTGGGTCGTATGATTTTATAACCGACTATAAATTGAACAATACATATTTTGGAGGTGCTTTAGATTCTTATACCTATCGTTTTAATATTCCGTTCCATATTCAGGAAATTATTAATGGTAACGAGGATTATGGAATCTATCTTTTTGCTACAGATAATCGCACCATCCCTTATCGAGCAATTGTTTATGGCAATGATGATTCGGAAAAAAGCATGAAATTAGAACTTTATTATTCAAAATTTTAACATAATTTGAATTATGTGTGGTATAGTTGGATATATCGGATACAGAGAAGCTTACGAGGTCTTAATTAAAGGGTTGAAACGACTTGAATACAGAGGATATGACTCTTCGGGCATCTCGCTTGGGAGTTTAGATAATCGAATTTTTAAATGTAAAGGTAAAGTTAGTGACCTCGAAGAAATGGTGAGGACATCTGATATCACTGGAAATATTGGCATGGGGCATACCAGATGGGCAACTCATGGAGAACCAAATGATATAAATGCGCATCCTCATAAATCGATGAATGGACATTTTGTAATTATTCACAACGGGATAATCGAGAATTATTCAAAATTAAAATCCGGTTTGCAGAGCGAAGGCTACGAATTTGCATCAGAAACTGATACCGAAGTTTTAGCAAATCTGATTGAATATGTCTATTTGCAAAATCAGCATAACGGAGATTCGATAAGCGCTGAAGAGGCTGTTCGACTTTCTCTCAATATGGTCGAAGGTGCTTATGGCCTTGTAGTTATGAGCCGTCATAATCCTGATAAAATTATTGCTGCACGTAAAGGTAGTCCTCTTGTTATTGGAATAGGAAAAAATGAGTATTTCCTTGCTTCGGATGCGACACCAATTATTGAATACACAAACAGCGTAATTTATCTTAACGATGATGATATTGCAATTATTGGTAAGGATGGACTAAATCTCACGAATCTTAAAAATATTGTTCAAAAACCAAATATTAAAGAGATAGATCTTAAGCTTGACGAGATTGAAAAAAATGGTTTTGAGCATTATATGCTTAAAGAAATCTATGAACAACCACGCTCAATTCGAGATACATACCGTGGGCGCTTAAATTATGATGTAAAAATGCTCCGACTTGGTGGCCTTCACGAAGTGTTTGATGATATTAAAGGAGCAAAAAGAATTATGATAATTGCCTGTGGCACAAGCTGGCATGCAGGTTTGGTAGGCGAGTATTTGTTCGAAGAGTTCACTCGCATTCCTACCGAAGTTGAATATGCATCCGAATTTAGATACAGAAATCCAGTAATTGAAAAGGGTGACATCGTAATTGCTATTTCGCAAAGTGGCGAAACTGCTGATACTTTGGCTGCTATTCAACTTGCTAAAAAAGCCGGTGCAATAGTTCTAGGAGTGTGTAATGTCGTTGGGTCAAGCATTCCACGAGAGACTGTTGCTGGAGTTTATACGCATGCTGGACCGGAAATTGGTGTCGCTTCTACCAAAGCATTTACTGCTCAGGTTACTGTTCTGACTATGATGGCAATGGCAATTGGTTATGCAAATAATGGACTTAGTGAGCAAGAGTTTAGCGATTTAATTGATGAGCTGTATGTAATTCCAGAAAAAATTGAAAAGATACTTTCGAAGTCAGAAGACATAAAAGCAATTGCTTCGAAAATAAAAGACGCTACGAATAGTCTTTATCTTGGTAGAGGATATTTGTTTCCTGTTGCTCTCGAAGGCGCTTTAAAACTGAAAGAAATTTCTTATATTCATGCCGAAGGCTATCCTGCAGCTGAAATGAAGCATGGTCCAATCGCCTTAATTGATGATAAGATGCCTGTTATTGTTTTAGCAACCAAGGATCATTCATACGATAAAATTGTCTCGAACATTCAGGAGGTAAAAGCACGAAAAGGTTTAATAATAGCTGTTGTTTCCGAAGGTGATACTACAATCAGAGAAATGGCTGATTATGTAATTGAGGTTCCTCATTCTGATTTTGCTCTTGCTCCACTGCTTACAGTTATTCCGCTACAGCTTCTTTCATACTACATTGCAGTTATGAGAGGATGTAACGTTGATCAGCCGCGAAATTTGGCAAAATCTGTAACTGTTGAATAAAATGTGCAAAACAATGTAATAAAGTGTAAAAATTTTAGTTATCATTGCAATAAACCGATGAATTTGAAAAAGTATAATCCGATAATATTGATTTTAAGTTTGCTGCTTATGTTTGCAGCTGGTTGTTCGGTAGAAAAAAATACCTCTACTAGCAGAGCCTACCACAATATTACGCTTAAATACAATATTTATTTCAATGCTAATGAGGCATATAAAAGAGGGGTTACAAGAATAAACTCTGCGAATACTGATAATTATAACGAAATCCTTCCAATTTTTGTTGACAGCAAAGAGGATTTGGCTGGCTCGGCAAGTGGGGATATGGATAAGGCTGTTCAGAAAAGCGCTAAGGGTATTAAAATTCACTCGATTACTAAAAAGCCCGAGAAAAAAGCTGGAGGTGAAATGTCGAAACGGGAGCGTGAATTTTACAATAAAAAGGAATTCAACAACTGGGTTGATGACTGCTATCTTTTAATGGGTAAGGCTTATTTTATAAAAAGAGATTACATTCAGGCCCGACAAAATTTCGAATATCTCATTAGGCAGTTCCCTGAGCTGGAGTCGCGTCATTTTGCAAATCTTTATCTAGTAAGAACATTTACCGAAAGTGGAAATTTTAAATCAGCAAAAGAAACACTCGACTTTATCGAAGGACAAAAAGATTTACCTAAAGACATGGATGGATACTTTGCTGCTGTATATGCCGATTATTTTATCAAACAAAAGCAATACGAAGATGCTATCCCAAAACTTCAGCGTGCAATTAAAAATACAAAGAATAAAAAAGACAGGGTGCGTTACCAATACATTTTAGCTCAGATTTACGAACATCAGGATAATTTATCAAAAGCATCCGAAATGTATGCTGAAGTTGCAAAGAAAAATAGCAATTATGACATGGAATTTAATGCCAAGATTAATATGGCTAAATGCTTTGTGGATCAGGGCAAGAGTACAAAAGACATCCGGAAAACATTGAAAAAAATGTTGAAGGATGATAAAAATAAGGACTATCTGGATCAAATTTATTATGCAATTGCAGAGATTGATTACCGTCAAGGGCTAAAAGAGAGTGCTGTCAATAATTATAAACTATCATCCGAATCGAGCGTTTCAAATGATTATCAAAAAGCATTATCATGTATGAAACTTGGGGAAATATACTTTAGCCGCAACGATTACACAAATGCTCAGATTTATTACGATAGCTGTATGGCGTTTCTTCCAGTTACTTATGATAAGTATCCCGAAGTAAAAACAACATCATCGCATCTGAACGAACTTGTAAGTTTTACAAGTGTAGTAGAATTCGAGGACAGTGTGCAAAAACTAGCAAACATGTCGGATAAAGACAGAAATAAAATTATTGATGATATTATTGCCGATTTGGTTGAGCAGGAAAGAATACAGCGTGAGTTGGAGCAACAGGATAATGTTAACTCAATGCTTTTCGACCAGCAGCGTGGAAACTCGATGAACAATGTGAATGCTCCGGCTGGGGGAGCTTGGTATTTCTATAATCCATCTCAGTTGAGCTTTGGTAAGAATGAGTTTAATAAAAAGTGGGGAAATAGGAAGAACGAGGATCATTGGAGACGTAAGAATAAATCAATTGCTGACTTTGGTGATTCAAATTCTGATGTTGCCGCAAGTGATTCGGCATCTGGAACTGGAAAACCACGTCTAACAAATAATAAAGACAGAGCATATTACTTACAAGATGTTCCGCTTACCGACTCTGCCATGACAGAATCTCATGAGCGCATTATTGAAGCTTTATTTAATGTTGGCAGAATTTATAAAGAAAGATTTACAGATTATGAAAGAGCAATTGCTGCGTACGAAGATCTTAATAAGCGTTATCCAGATAACGAGTATTTGCTTTTGTCATATTATAATTTGTACTTGTTAAACAAACATACAGGAAACGAAGCTCAGGTTGAAAAATATAAAAATCTCGTAATTCAGAAATTCCCTGATACTAATTATGCCCGCTTGCTGCAAAATCCTAATTATGTTGCCGAGCTTGAGCAAAAACGCAGGCAGGACGAGCAGCTATATATCGAGACTTACGATAACTACATGGATGCAAAATACTCAAAGGTTAACTCTGATGCAAGTAGTTTTATTCAGAATAATCCGGGTAATGCATTGATACCAAATTTTGAATTTTTGACAGTACTTGTTATTGGCCGTACATCAGATCAAAATCAATTTAAAAATGCTTTAGTTGGATTTATGCAAGCGTATCCAAATCATGAGTTAGCAGGAGCTGCTCAAAATATTCTCGAATACTACGGTACTGGAGATATTCAGGCTCTGATTGCCGATTTGCAGTCGCGTCCTGAGACAAACAATCAAACTAGCAGCAATGTTCAGGATACAGCCAACAATTCTACTGCTGTTCCTGTCGAAGCATTTGTGTATGATGAACTTGCCGAACACTACTATGTGCTGATGGTGAAAAGTGCGGATGTTGATATTAAACGTCTTAGCTTCGAAATACGTAACTTTAACATTTTTAACTTTAGCATGAGAACGTTTAATGTACTGAATGCTCCTTATGACAGCAACTACGAACTTGTGTCGGTTCGCAGTTTTAAAAATCAGCGTCAGTCGGTAAACTATTCCAAGATGATTGCAAACAGCGACGATGTGTTTTCAAAAGTTAAAAATACCCAATACTCAGTTTTTGTAATTTCGGCCGACAACTTTGCGAAATTGCAGAAACAAAAGAATATTGCGGAGTACCTGCGTTTTTATCAGGAAAAGTATCAATAACAGATTTCTAAAATAAAAAATATACTGATGCCGGCAAAGCAAATAAAAATACTATGGGCTGACGATGAGATCGACTTGTTAAAGCCTCACATAATTTTTCTCTCACAAAAAGGTTATGATGTTGAAACTGCAACAAATGGCAGTGATGCTGTTGCAATGGCAAAGCAAACCGAATATGACATGGTGTTTCTCGACGAGAATATGCCAGGTCTTAGTGGTATAGAAACTCTTGGAAAGATAAAAAATATTTATCCTCATTTGCCAATTATTATGATTACCAAAAGCGAAGAGGAGAATATTATGGATCAGGCAATAGGTTCAAAGATAAGTGATTATCTTATTAAACCTGTTAATCCAAATCAAATACTTTTGGCAATAAAGAAGCATCTGGATAAGGACAGGCTTGTAACAGAGAAAACCACATCTGCTTATCAAAGTGAATTTAGAAAGATTGGGAGCGATATTAACGACAGTATGAATCATCACGATTGGATTGAAGTATATCGCAAGCTTACCTATTGGGAGTTGGAGCTTAGCGAGTCGCAGGACAATACGATGGACGAAGTGCTTAAAATGCAATATTCGGAAGCGAATAACAGTTTTGCTAAATTTATTAAGAGGAATTATACCGATTGGTTTGATCCCAAGAATGAAGATAAGCCTTTGCTTTCGCCCGGATTATTGCGAGATAAAGTATTTCCAATGCTGAAAGATGGTAAGAAAGTAGTTTTTTTACTTATGGATAATCTTCGCTTTGACCAATGGAAGAGCATTGAACCAATTTTAGCACCTTATTACTCGGTTTCCGAAGAATCTCTCTATTTTTCGATATTGCCAACCTCAACACAATACTCTCGTAATTCAATTTTTTCGGGTTTGATGCCATCTGAAATAAATAGATTGTATCCTGATTTATGGAAAAATGATG
>JAQVGK010000151.1 GCA_028696755.1 Bacteroidales bacterium
TCCCAAAATATTTTTCATATAACTCGTAGGGCATTCTGATTTTTGGCAACTCAAACGGAATAAAACCAATAGTTATATTTGTTTGTCCCAAACTATAAACGTAAGCAGTTTCCAGTAAAGAAGGATAATTCCGAGCGATACCTAACAAAACTTTTGTCCAAGATTGCGTTTCTACTTCCATTCCTTCGTCTTTTGTGGTATTAAATGGATTAAACGAAGCCATCGGATAAGTTGGATCATATGTTTGCTTATTGTATCGGTGCGCAATCCATTGTCCGTTCCAAGTATTGATTTGATTTCCGCGTAACTGTGGTGTTTGATTTAATAGATTCCGGTATAATTGCCAACCCTCGAATAATTCTAAAAGTATTTGCTTGTTATCGAAAAACATAGATAATCCACTTTGTACTCCGATTCCAAAACCGCTACCAATCCACGATAAATATACATCTTCTTCTTTTATATCTAAATCCATATTTGTAATTTGTCCAGAGGTCGTGGCAGTTAAATCTAATGAAGGAAAACCTATTGCAATACTTGCATCTGCATCATTATTGGAAATTTTATCTTTGAGTTCATCAAGCTTTTCTAATCTTAAAATATTGTCATTTTTAAGTATTATCTTTATTACTTTCTTTTTATTGTCTGTTTTACTTGTAATTCTATTTTTTCCATAATGCAAGTATGCTTCATTAAAATCATTATCAATTTTATCTTCCGCACCTAATTTTACCTTTCCAATTTCAATACCATATTCGCCATCATCACTTGTGGTAATTCTTTGAACAAATGGTGAATTAGTTATCCATTGCAGATATTTGCCGTGATTATAAAACATTTCCCAATACACCTCTACGAAAAATTCTTTTGCCGAATAATCTTTCACAAACTTTTCGTTATAAGCACTTAAAAATGTTCGTCCTATATTTGCTGCTATCATATTTTTTAATTTTAAAGAAATAGTAATGTTGTATCATAAAATTCAGTTTTTGCAAAATCAGATAAAAAACCTAATTCTTTATCGTATGCTTTATGCGGGATAATAAACGGTTTTGAACCTGCTTTTGATTTATTCAAATCTCTATACCCGACAGAACGGTATGAAACAGGTATTTCCATTTTTGCCTGTTCCGAATAGTTAGCAGTTTCGTAAAAATCTCTGTCATATTCGTCAATACACGCAACAGAATCAATATCAAGCGTATTGAGCAATGCGGATTTCGGGTTATGCCACAATTCTTTTATCAACCATTGGCCATTATTGAACGAAGTGTTCAAATCAATATTAATGAATTGAATTTCAGGATATACCGCATCTATCATTTGTTGAATACTTCGTTCTTTCAATAATTCCCGATTTGGAAGAATTTTAAATGTGTTTTGAATAACGTTTAAATTGTAAGGATTTGCATCGTCTTGTTTGTTTGGCGGTGCTAAAACATAAATTGGTTTATAATGCCCAATAGTTGTTTCATCTCTTTTCCTATTTATTCGCCCAAATCGTTGAATTAACGCATCAATCGATGCACATTCCGTTACCATTAAGTCAAAACTAATATCCAAACTGACTTCGACAACCTGAGTAGAAACCACAACACAACCATCAACACTATTATTAAATGTAAGCCGCAAATCGGTTTCTAATTTATTTCTGTCTTCTCGTCTAAATCGGCTATGAACAAGCATTTTAGCAACTTTAGGATACAACTTTTTAATTGTTTGATATAAACTTTGTGCTCTTTTTACACGATTGCAAACAATTAAGATTTTTTGCTTTGCAGTAACTGCTTCATCAATAACATTTTTCAAATCATCAAAAGAATCTACCTTATATATAATATGTCTGTCGAATTTATCCAATTCATTATCAGGTAATTTGACTTCATAAACATTCTGTTTCCCACCCAATATTTCCAACAAACGATTATATAAAACGCTTGGCATTGTGGCAGTTCCAATATGTAAATGACAATCGAGCGTGCATAATATTTCTACTATTTTCAAAACAATCGCTTGTGTAGTTTCCGAATAGGTATGAATTTCATCCAAAATAATATCACAACCTTTCAAATCGGCAATCAACGCCTCGTAGCCTTTTGTAGCAAAAACCAAAGATGCTAATTGGTGAGGAGTCAGCACTTTAACGGATGCGCCGATGTGTCGTTGCAAAACCTTTTCTTCCAATCTGCCATTTTCAAATTTTAAACTTGACGATGCGTGAAGTAACCGAACATCAGCGTTTGTGTCTTTTAAATCCTCTTTAATACGCTCATACATAGCATTTATGGAGGCTTGAAAAGGAAGAGTGTAAAAAACTCGTTCTTTGCAGCGACGAATCAAAAAATCAGTTTTTCCCGCTCCTGTCGGTGCCGTTACCAATGTGTGAATTCGGTTGTCGTCTGTCGAAATTAGAGACAAAGGATATATATTGCTTTTGCGAGAATGGTAATATTGCAAATCAGGTACAATAAACAATCTGCTCGCTAAATCTCCCAATTTCCCTTCCAAAGCAGATGCCAAATGATCGGCAGCAATCAACACGCCTTTCCATTCGGAAAAGCCATATTGCCGCGATTCACAAAAATCTACAGTCTCCCAAAAATTAATTTCTGCTTGTTGTCTGGTTATTAGTTTAGTTTCTATTTCTAATTCGTTTAATATAAACAAGGCATCATCAGCCCAATTTTCAAAATCTGTTAAATGAATGTCAAGAAATTTCGGGTCATTTCCCACCAAATCCAAAATGCCTTTCCCTCCGGTATCTTGATAAATAGATTTATGGTGTGCCACAATCATTTCAATAATAGGAAACTTTTCTTCCTCTTCCAACAAAGACAAGAAAAACAGCGAGGCAATTTCGTGTCTGAAAATAAAATCGGGAGGTCTTTGCCAACCTTTTCTTAATGTTTGTTGAAAAAGTGTACTGGCTTTTCCAATATCGTGAAATATTGCGCCTTTATAAGCAATCTTCTCATCTAAACCAAGATTTTTTGCCACAATTACAGCCAATTGAGCCACTTCTTTCAGATGTTGTGAAAGTAATGTTCCTACGCTTTTTGCTAATATTTCATTTGTATTTTTCATTATTTACATTCCAATAACAGGTTTTCCGGTAATTTCGAGCCAACCATACATTGGTTTTGCATCATCAAAACGGTTAAAGCCCACTAAAAAGGAATTTTCTGTTTTACCAAAACGAAGTTCAAAACCATTAATCTGATTGAAATCCAATTCTTCCATTGACTCAATAATTCCACTCGGCAGCAAAACATCTTCGTTCCTACACAAGCAAATATGTTGGGTTAAGGCTCTTTGAGCATCATTTTCATTGCAAAAAGCCAACAGTAAAACAGGATTTAACATAACTCCACGCTCCAAAATAGATTGATTACGGACCATTGTTTTAGTTTGACGTTTGTTTTCCCAACCTCTACTTTGGGTTTGCTCCTGTTGTATATTTACAGAGGTATAAACTAATTTATGGCGAACAATTTTTGATATCTTTCCATTGCCGGACAATAATTCAGGGAATAATTTCTTTTCTATACCTTCAACAATTGAAGGGGTAAGAAATTGTTGACTAAATGTTTTACTGTCTCTTACCGCTGTCCAAGGTTTTATAAAACCAAATGGACCTGAATATTTTACTACATAATACATAACCAATAACTATTTAATTGCTCCAAAACCAATTCCGGTTGAGTTTCCTAATCCAACATTCCAAGCAAATTGTTTGATATTATTACTGCCTTCTATTAACACTGGACACCAATTTGCTTTGTTCTCAATTCCATTATAAGAGATTTTCTTTGTACGTGCTACTCTGGCGTTTTTTTCAAATTTAATGCTAAAGTTTTCTATTATTAAACCCGCTAATTTTAATTTGTTTTGCATCGTTTCACTTAAGAATTGGTCTGCCTCAGGGTCGTCAAATAAAACATGCTTAACTGTATCATTAATTTTACGTTTTATGAAAATGGGACTCGCTGGAAAAAACAAAGATCTATCATTTAAAAATGGATCATCTTCTATATTTATATCATCTACTTGCAAATCGTTAAACATAGCTGGGTCTTTTCTTACACCATTAATAATACGTTTAATAAATTGTGGATCAAAAGAGCTAATAAAAAATCCTGCGCCTTTTTCAAACAACAATCCGTTATTATAAGTTGTTGCACCTTCAAGCCTTGAAAAAGAATATAAGGACAATTTACCGTGCTCATCATTCAATCCTAACCATTTGTGAATTGTACCAACTAAAAGATGTTGGTGATCAAATGGTAATTGTACTCTTTTGTTATTCGTTCTTAAATGTATTCTCATAAATATAAATTTTTTTCTACTTTTTTTCAACCACCCTTACCAATACACCAATTTGTTCTTCGGGGTGTGCATCTGCATTTACCTTATTAATATTTATCTCAAAAATATCGACATAACCGCTATTTATCAAAATGCTTATTTCTTTGTTCGACTCCTTTGGGATATATCCCAACTTCACATCCTTGTAAAATATTGCAATCGCGTTTGCATCATACCTGTTATCTGCTTCAGCCTTAATATTAAGTTTTGTCCCTATTTTTAAATCTTGAAACACATCAACTCCGTCGCAATATGTAAATCCTGCAATATTAAAATGCTTAAAATACCTGTTTTTCATAGCTTAATTATTTTTTAACGCTACAAAGAAAATGCGCCATTTTGTCAACTTGTGTCAATCAAAAATTTTTATTCAAAAATTCTTGATTTTATTTTCTATAAAAAGTTCAAATTCTATAGAGTCAATAATTTTTATTTCGTCATACAATCCAATTACAAAGCGACCAATCCCTTCATAAGAGCACACATTTGTATCAAGCATCCATTCCGAATTGTCAATTTTTGAGATGTCACGTTCCGCCAGTGGATATTCTTCAACAAGTAAACTCATTGCCCTCACACTAAGTTTAAGTTTTACACTCATCTGCACATAACTGCTAATCCTAAAAATATCGATAAACCCAGTTTTGTGTTTTTGTTCGTGCTGCCAATTTTGCGAACAAAGACTAATATCACCAATTCTTGACACCTTAAACAATTTATTTTGTCCTGACTCTGGCTCAAAGGCCCAAATTTGAATGTAATTTGTTGTAAAAGCAAATGCTTCCACAATTCTGTCGCTTGTACTATTACTATTTGCCGAATTGTAATTTAATAGACAAATCTGCTTTTTTTCTTCGATCGCTTCAGAAATTTTGTTAATGTTGTCTGCATTTTTTCCCTTGACAACTGTTTCGGCTAGAATTTTATAATCGTAAACAGTACCAAGCTTTCTCTTCAAATTCTGCTTCAATAAATTATTTTCATCAATACTATCGATTGCCTTTTTAAGAATATGCGATTCCTCTTCGTTAAAGTGCAACAGATTTGCAATATCTTTAAACTGTGGCGACGATTTATCTAGTTTATAAATATCTCCTTTGTTTTTAATCACAAATCCAGCATCACGAAAAGTTTCTATGTAACGGTAAACTGTTCGTTCCGAAATATTTAACCTCTCAGATAATTGTGCTATGGAATAATTAATATTACCAGTTAGCAACTTCATCAAACGTAGTAACCGCTCTAGTTTTGGCTGATCTGTCATAATAATTTGGCATTAAAACTTGAATAATTTCTTTGTAAATATACAAATTTTAGCTCTATCAACACAAATTACTTCCAAATTTTAAAGATCCTTCACAAATCATCATGTCATCACTCTAAAACCAACTATCTAACTCTCCCGTTTCAATTTTTTTTGTATTTTTGCAAAAAACTTATTCATGAAAAAGTTCATTTTTGCTTTAATTATTTTATTTCCGTTTGCATTTACTGTTTCTGCTCAGAATGGAAATCTTGACAATCAAACAATCAAATCGCTGCGAGAAAATTACAGCAAACAATCTAACGAAGACATTGCCATTCGTAATGCACTCACAAACAACGACATTAAAAATCTTGCAGTAAATCGTGATGTAATAGGCAAAGCCGACCACGATTTTAAATATAAGGTAAAAGTTTCGGGCATTACCGATCAAAAAAGCTCGGGGCGCTGCTGGATGTTTACTGGACTGAACACTTTGCGACCACTTATTATTAATAGTCAGAAACTTTCAGGTTTTGAGTTTTCGACAAACTACCTATATTTTTGGGATTTGCTCGAAAAATCAAATTTATTTCTCGAAGGTGTTTTAAAATATTCCGATCGTGAAATGACTGATCAAACTGTGGATTGGTTTTTCAAAAATCCGATTGGCGATGGAGGTGTTTGGAATTCATTTGCTAATATTACAGCAAAATATGGGGTTGTTCCAAAAACTGTAATGCCCGAAACATATCATTCGGAAAATACTGGTTGGATAAACAATATTTTAAGTAGCAAATTACGAGAATATGGATTAAAACTTCGCGAATTAAAGTCGAAAAAGGCTTCCGACAGTGAAATTTCAAAAGTTAAATTCGAGATGATCTCCGAAATCTATCGCATTCTAGTTTTGTTTCTTGGTGAGCCACCAGCACAGTTTACATACCGCTTTGTTGATAAGGAAGGAAAAATCGGTGAATATAAAACATACACCCCACAAAGTTTTTTTACCGAAATGTTTCCAGAATACAAAGCCGATGACTATGTAATGTTAATGAATGATCCTTCTCGAGAATATTATAAGGTGTATGAGATTGAGTATGATCGCAATGTTCTCGAAGGTAAAAACTGGAAATATTTAAACCTACCATCTAACGAAATAAAAGTATTTGCACTTTCTTCAATAAAAAACAACGAAGCTATGTATGCATCATGTGATGTAGGTAAGCAACTGTCTAAGACTGATGGAACAATGGATGTAAACAATTATGATTTTGCATCACTTCTGGGGACAGAATTCGGCATGGACAAAGCTGACAGGATTAAAACATACGATAGTGGATCGTCTCACGCAATGCTTTTAATGGCTTGCGATACTGATTCCGACGACAAACCTGTGAAATGGCAATTCGAAAACTCTTGGGGTTCGGCATACGGGCATAATGGTTACCTAACTTTTACCGATGAATGGTTTAACGAATATATGTTCCGTGTAGTGGTTAACAAAAAGTATCTGGATGTAAATACATTGAAGCTGCTCGAACAGAAATCAATTATGCTTCCTCCTTGGGATCCAATGTTCATTTCTGACAATTAACCATCTTAGTTTATGTGTGGAATAACGGGATTTTTTTCATTTAACAATTCTGCGGAGACATATCGCTCCAAGATTGATGCTGCTGTCGAGGCTATTAAATCGAGAGGCCCCGACAGTAATGGCTTATACATCGATAAGAATGTAGGCTTTGGGCATACCAGACTTTCAATTATCGACACTTCGGATGCTGGCTCGCAACCATTTATTGATTCTTCTGGAAGATATGCACTTGTTTTTAATGGCGAGTTTTATAATCACAATGATTTTAGGTCAGAGTTAACATCAGATGGAATTACTTTTAAATCGGGATCGGATACCGAAGTCCTACTATATCTGTTAATTAAGCATGGCGAAAATGCAATTGAGAAAATAAACGGTTGTTTTTCATTTGCTTTTTACGATTCAGAAACTGAAAAAATAATTGCTGCACGCGACAGAATGGGAATTAACCCTTTGGTATATTATACCGACTCTGAAAAGTTCATTTTTGCGTCGGAAATGAAAGCGCTGTATGCCTACGGTATTCCAAAAGAGCTAAACACTGCAGCAGCTT
>JAQVGK010000152.1 GCA_028696755.1 Bacteroidales bacterium
AAACATATACGTTCTTAGATTGTAAGCACAAGCCCAAGCAACACAAGTCCCATACTGTCCCTGATCTCCAATTGGAGGAAAATACATTGACAAATCTACACTTGACGGCAAAGTTTCGTCACCATAAGCGGTACTTAAGTTTATATCGTCAGGGATTTCTTCTGTATTCTCGCTGCTAAAAAGCCATCCTAATGTTGTTAAAACCTGCTCTTCTGTTTCCGGATCACAAGAATTAAGAAACATTGTACCAGCAATAGCCACAATTACCACGATTGCTATTAAAAACTTATTTCTCTTTTTCATATATTTAAATTTTAGTTTAAACTCTGTTATTTATTAAACTCAAAAGTCGGAATTTCTGTATGGTCAGGTCTAAAATTATTTATAAATGTAAGTTCAATGTTTTCGGCAGATTTTAATTTCTTTATTTCGGGCATTCGCACCGAAAAAACATTGTCTTCAAAACTTGTCTTACCCATAAACTCTACTTCAGAGAATCTGGTTATATTATTAAAATCGTTGAATTTAAATGTAGCCTCTTTTTCGAATCTAGTTTTGATAAAATCTGCTCGCCCATCAAATCTGACATAGGTAAATCTTGCAGTGCCTGTAAACTCCCCATAACTCAGGTTTGTAATTCCAGAAATGATTGAATTTGAAAAATCGGCATAGCCAGCAAATTTAGCATTCGACAACATAAGATTTCCTCCAAACGTACAGTTTTGAAGATTAGCAAAAGCCTTAAAAAAAGTTTTAAAAAAAGTTATATTACCATTAACTTTAACATATCCAAACTGCAAATCATCGTTAAAACTACATTCACTAAAATAGTTTTCTTTATTGGCAAAATAAGAAGAGCCAAAATCTGTTTTAGATTCAAAAATAGAACCACTAAAGTCAACTACTCCACGATACTCGCAGTTTGCACCGACAACAGTATCTTTAAAAATGCAGTTTTTAAATGTCACACCCTTTTCAAAAACAGTTTTAACAAATTTACTATCTGCATTTATTCCAGAAAAAATTACATTGCCAGTAAAGGTACAATTTACAAAACAAATTGGTTCTTCAATATAATTACATCTTAAGTTTACATTCTCTACACTTAATTTCTCAATCTTTGTAAAATCTATATCTCCGGTAATCACACAATTTTCCAAATAAATCGGTTTCTCGGATTCAACCAGTTTAATAATCTTCTCAGGTTTTACATCCTGACCAAACAATGAATTATCGCTCCCACTATTTGTGCACGAAAGAATAGCATTTGCAAACACCAGAATCAAAACAATTTTATAAGCAATTTTCATAAGTAAATTTTTCAGGTTAATTTTATATGCAACAAATTTACCAAAAATCTTGTTTCGCAGAAATTATTTTAAGATTAATTAGTTAACGGTTGAAAATTGGGGGTAAACGGTCCTTCGGCACCAACTGGCTATCGCTCTGGGCTGCTTAGTAACCGTGGTCGGTGGCTTCGAGACATTTTGCTTTAATATCTTTTCGAATAAATTCTGTGTTAATGAAACATTTTCTAAGCCTAAAAACCTCGCATAAAGCAAAACCCTCAGCCACCTATCTGCAAACTGCAATCGAGAAAAACTGCAATATTTACTTGTGTGCGCAGCACAGAATCGAAGTGAGCCTTGCAGGGTTCTGTAGCAAACTTACTCAGCCTTAGCCTTTTTTATAAGCAGTATGCGGTAAAAAAACTAAAAAAGCAAGTTAAATCCTTTTTCAACATTCCCAAACTTTTTAATTTCAGCTTTAAAGAATTTAATCTGCTGAGAAGCAATAAAACTTCTAAAAACTTCGGGATCTGACTTCTCTTCAGTAATATTTAATGCTGAAATATATCTTGCCCGATCTTCTGTAAAAACTTTCACAAATGGCTGATTGTGATACATCAAAATGTAATTCATAAACAATCTCGACAACCTCCCATTTCCATCAGCAAATGGATGAATATTCACAAGATTATAATGGACATCGGCTGCAAGTTTTAATATTTCGCTTGCATCTTTGGACTTAATCAACAATGGATTTACGAACTCAATAAGTTCTTCTGTTAATTCAGGAACCTTTTTAAAATCAGGGAAAAACTTTTTATCAACATAAACCTGAGCAAGTCTAAAGTCCCCATTTGCAGTATTAAAAGAGCCAGCAATTGAATTGATTTCTGAACCAGTATTCTTCATCAGAATTGCTTCTGTTTCCTTAATAAAATCTAAAGATAATAGGCGTTTTGATTCAGCTTGTTCTTTCAAAAACATAAAAGCTGCATAATGATCTTTAACCATTAAATGATCTGCTAATGGCTTTCCCTTTGCAGTTATGTCCTTGTCCAGCAAAACTTTCGTGTCAGTTTCAGTCAGCGAACAGCCTTCTATCTTTGTCGAATGATAGACTATAGAAATCAAGCAAAACTTTTCGTAATCTATTACCTTATCAAGATTTAGATTTAAATATTTGCTACGATATGAACTAAGCTGATTCCACATGGTTTTCATTTTTAGCAAAATTAGAAAAAAAACGAACTAGTCAAACTAAACAAGATTTAAATCTCTCAACATCCACCTCAAATCCTTGATCGGCTAGTGATGTGATAAAATCTTCGTGTTTGCGGTTTTTTCGGTACTCGGGTTCGGTTTTAGGATGTTTTAAAAATTTAGATATAAATTCAGGCTTTTCGGAAAGATTAATAACTGCGTGAAAAAATAAAAAATCTTTACCTCTGTACATTGATGAACCAACAATTTTTCGATGATTAAGAACTATATCGGAAATACCTTGAATGCTTAAACCGTTAACGCCTTGTTCTTCCAAAGCAGAGATAATTTTCATATTGCAATCGTGAAAGAATGCTTTTATCTGGGTAAGTTCATGTGTACGGCTAATCATCGAAACTACTAGTGTGCGTGGCGTTAGTACTACCGAATGGCCACCACTTGGTCGTTGCATTACAACAGCACTTTCTGTTAATACCGATGCGATCTCAACAGCATCATCAATATTATCTCTCTGTCCCAAAATTACATAAATTTTATCTGGATGCCATACAAGAATTTTGTCGCTTTGCCCTAAAAATAACTCTTGGTCGGGAAGATTATATGTTTGTAATTCGATCATAATACAAAAATAAATTTTTATGCAAGATAAGATTTCGATTAGGAATTTACAAGTTTTGTAAAATATATTTGGGAATGATAATTCAGTGTCCTTTAGTAAAGCATTTTTTGGTATATGTCCTCCGGACAAAAAGTGCCAGTTGATTTAGTTTTTTACTGACGTTTATGTTACTTCGGCGGGCTCAGCACACCGCCTCTGGACAAAAACGATTTATAGTTTACTTTAGAATAAAAACGCAGAGAAAATTAGCCCGGTAGGGCTTTAACGACAGAAAAAATGAATCAACTACCAAAATCACTCCTTTGTCCAGAGGACATTAACAGTTTTGTTTATTGCTTTGAAATAATAAGTTCCATTATTCAAAGCCTTAACTAAACGACATCGGATGTTAATTCAAGATTATTACTATATTGTTATGCCCCGACTTTACGACAGACTTTTGTGTTTCATGCCCCGACTTTACGACAGATTTTTGTGTTTCATGCCCCGACTTTACGACAGATTTTTCCTTTTTATGCCCCGACTTTACGACAAATATTACATTAAAAGTATTGATTTAATTGAATTTTGTGTTATATTTGTAAAATAATAATTTTTTAGCATATGGAAAGAGAGATATTTGAAGAATTAATAAAGTGGAAAGAGTCCGAAAGTCACAAGCCATTACTTCTACGTGGAGCACGTCAGGTTGGAAAGACTTGGATTGTTAGACAGCTTGGCAAAAGTTTCAATAATTATATTGAAGTAAATTTTGAACTTGAGCCAGAATTAAAAACATTTTTCACAGGGAGTCTTTCTCCAGACAATATTTGCTTAAAATTAGTTGGATACTTTAATCAATCCATTATTGATGGAAAAACTCTTTTGTTTTTTGACGAAATACAGGCCTGTCCCGAAGCAATTCAAAGTCTTAGATTCTTTTACGAAAAAAGACCAAATCTGCATGTAGTTGCGGCTGGATCATTACTCGAATTTGCATTAAGAGAACTAAGTTCTTTTGGTGTTGGCAGAATACGTTCGATGTTTATGTATCCTTTGTCGTTTAACGAATTCCTCAAAGCTGCAAATCTCGACAACTTAATAAAGATAAAAAAAGAAGCTAGTCCTGAAAGACCACTAGATCCAGTTTTTCATAAAATGCTAAAAGAGTGGTTCATCAAATTCTTAATAATCGGTGGAATGCCTGAGGCTGTTGACAAGTTCATCAAGACAGGCGACCTTATTAAAACACAAAGAGTTCTTGATGATATAATTCTTTCCTTCGAAGACGATTTTGTAAAATACAAAAAACAGGCTAACACATCCCGATTAAAAGACGTGTATTTATCAGTATTACACCAAACAGGCAACAAATTTAATGTCTCCAGTTCATCAGTTAGTGGAAATTTCGCTCAGAAAAAGGAAACCCTCGAGATGCTTGTAATGGCAGGACTATGTTACAAAGTATTTCATTCTTCTGCCAATGGAATTCCTCTCGCTGCTGAAATAAACGAAAGTAAATTTAAAGTTATTTTCTTTGACACAGGTTTGTTACAACGTGCTTTGCAATTTAAAACAGCAGATTTTATGATTGCCGAAGATTTGAATATGATAAACAAAGGAAATATTGTTGAACAATATGCCGGCCTCGAATTTATTAAATCTTGCCATACCTTTACCAAACCTGAATTGTTCTATTGGCATAGAGAAAAGAAAGGAAGTAATGCCGAAGTGGACTACATAGTAGAAAAAAACAATCGTATAATTCCAATTGAGGTTAAATCAGGTGTGCAAGGCAAAATGCAAAGTCTGTTTATGTTTCTAGAATTAAAAAAGCAGCACGAAGGCATTAGAGTATCTCTTGAAAATTTTAACAAATTCGATAATATAAAAACATACCCAATTTATGCTATCGACAATTTATTTTCGGAACTTGGTGAATAGCGCTCTATTTTCTACTATTTTTGCATTTCATGCCCCGACTTTACGACAGATTTTTGCATTTCATACCCCGACTTTACGACAGATTTTTGTATTTCATGCCCCGACTTTACGACAGGCAAATTGCCATATCACTGATTATCAACCACTTAGCAACAATATTAAAAGATCACAATTTTAAAGTAAACTCAAAGGAATTTTAAATCTATTTTACTTACATAAATTCAAATAATATTTACTAAATTGCAAAAAAAACACAGCCATGTTAATAAAGATTTTAAGTGCCTTATTGTTTGTTGTGATGATTTATGTGAATTATCTGGCAAATTCGTTACCGATAAATGGAATGACAACAGGAGCAGTTTCCAATGCATATCCAAATTTATTTGCACCTGCAGGATTAACATTCTCGATATGGGGAGTGATTTATTTGCTACTGGGAATTGTAAGTGTAATGTTTTTTTTTGATGGAAATAAAGAAATTCTGCAAAAGGTTTCATGGTTTTTCATAATAAGTTCAGCTTTAAATGCATTGTGGATTTTTGCCTGGCACCATCAAAAGTTTGGTTTATCAGTTATAATCATGCTGCTTCTTCTTACATCTTTGATCATCATAAATCAAAGACTTGGAAACAATCAAACCAGTGTTTTTAAAGCTGCTTTCGGAATTTATCTGGGTTGGATTTGCATAGCAACAATTGCTAATATTACTGTCTGGCTTGTTAGCCTTAACTGGCCAGCCTTTGGAATGACACACGAAATTTGGACGATAATTTTAATAAGCGTAGGACTCATAATCACAATTGTTGCTGTATTCAGATTTAATAATCCATTTATTGCTGCCTCTGTAATTTGGGCATTTATTGGAATTGCAATAAAACAACATGGAAACTCAAATGCAGTTTTTATCGCTGCGATAGTTGCATCTGTTGTGCTTGGAATAGCGGTGGCTTCGAGACTATTTTATCAGCTTCAGAGCTGATAAAATCCCTCAGCCACCTTTGATTGTGATAATAGTTTGAATTCCTAATGTTTTAATCAATCATTTAAATTAAGACCATTTTGAATTTTGTGCTAGTCCAATTTTATTTCATTTTCATTAATGATATCTTTGACATGGTTTTTTCGAACACTTCGGCGAAAAGCTCAGTGACCGGCAAAAACACATGCCAAAGATATTCTTACTCCAGCTATAACCACGGACTGCGAACAAGTTCTTGTCCATGGTTACGAACATTTAGCTCCTACGGAGCTCTTGATGCTAAGACTAAAATATTAAGGATTCTAATATTTTCAATTGGACCAAACTATAATTCAAACTAGTGTTAAGTTAATTTTAATATGACGTAATAATGTGTATCTTTGTAAAAAAAAATCTTATGGTACATTATCATGTTAAATTAACTAAATCGGAAGTTGAAGAACTACACACTATTATCAATAAAGGTTCTCATTCTTCTCAGACCTTTCGGACAGCCTATATTCTTCTGAATTGCGATGAAGGGGAATTCTCGGAAAAAGTTACAAATGAGCAAATAAGCAAAGTGTTGAAAATTGGAATGCGAACAATAGACCGTGTTAAGAAACGGTTTATAGAAATAGGGTTAGAGGGAAGTCTAGAGAGACAACCCACAACCAGGATTTACGAGAAGAAAATAGATGGTGATGTGGAAGCAAAGATCGTAACACTTTGTTGTAGTGAGCCGCCAAAAGGATTTGCCCGATGGTCATTGCGACTACTTGCAGATAAGATGGTTGAGTTGAATTATGTAGAAAGCATATCGTACGTAGCCGTTGGTAATGTTTTAAAAAAAATGAACTTAAGCCTTGGAAAATAAAGGGTTGGGTGATACCACCTGGTCAAAGTAGTGATTTTGTGGCACATATGGAGCAAGTTTTAGATGTTTATAAAAGACCTTATAATAAAGACTATCCTGTAGTTTGCATGGACGAGTCTCCCAAACAACTGATCGAAGATAAAATATTACCGGTTCCCATGAAACCAGGACAAGAAGCACGGGTTGATTACGAATATGTCAGGCACGGGGTGGTGAATATTTTTATGGCTAACGAACCATTAAAAGGTAAAAGAAGAGTGGAAGTAACTGAATTCAAAACCAAGAAAGATTGGGCTAAATTCATTAAAGAGATTGCAGACAAAGATTATCCAGAAGCAACAAAAATTACTTTGGTAATGGACAATTTTCAAACACATGCAGCATCTGCTTTATATGAAACTTTTGAGCCAGAAGAAGCCAAACGTCTATGGGACAGGTTTGAGTTCATTTATACTCCAAAGCATGGTAGTTGGTTAAATATGGCCGAAATAGAATTGCATGTTCTAAATGGGCAATGTTTGAACAGGCACATTCCAACTTTGGCAGAAGTTCGCGATGAAGCAAAAGCCTGGGAAGCCAGTAGGAACAATAAGAATAGTAAAATTAATTGGCAATTTAGTAATGGAGATGCAAGGATAAAGCTCAAAAGGCTTTATCCGTCAATTTACAGTTAACGCAACACTAGTTACATGAACGATATGTTTAAATGGGAGTTTGTAATTGAGTTTGAAGCAGATGTAAAAAAGTACGACATTCAAAAAGACACTGCAATCACTGTTGGTAATAATAATAGAAAATATACCGAAATCGGTAACATTTTCGACGTAACAGCAAAGGAATCGAAGTGGGTGTTTAAGACGA